>JBGPAF010000283.1:0-3587 GCA_041480535.1 Bacteroidia bacterium | reverse complement strand
CTTAATATCATGAAGAAAACTACTTCTGTATTTATTATTGCTTTTATCACCAGTATTCTTATTTATTCCCAGGAAAATCCCTGGAAGGGTTCATCAGTCGACCTTAAGCATGGTAACCTTAAAATCTCTGAAAATAAGCGCTTCCTGATTCATGCGGATGGTACACCATTTTTCTACCTGGGAGACACCGGTTGGGAACTGTTCCATCGCCTGAATAAGGAAGAGACTGAAAAATACCTTGAAAACCGCCGCGCAAAGGGATTCACTGTAATTCAGGCTGTTGCACTCGCAGAGCTCGATGGTGTGAACACCCCGAATGCTGAAGGCAACAAACCACTGATCGATAATGATCCCTTAAAACCCAACGAGGCTTATTTTACACATGTCGACTGGGTGATCAGGAAGGCTGCTGAAAAGGGGATCTTCATCGGGCTTCTTCCCACCTGGGGCGATAAAGTTGATAAAAAATGGGGGGTTGGACCCGTAATCTTCAATAAAGATAATGCATACAAATACGGACAATGGATAGGCAATCGCTACAAGGATTTTCCCAATATCATCTGGATCAACGGAGGAGACCGTGACGGCGGAGGAGATAATAAACCAATATGGGATGCAATTGGTGAAGGCATTAAATCGGTCGATAAAAATCACCTGATGACATTCCATCCCTTGGGGGAGCATAGCTCTTCAGAATGGTTTCACAATAGCAGCTGGCTCGATTTCAACATGTGTCAGACCGGTCATGGACAAAGAAGTTATGCGATCTATAAACGGATCATAGTAAAGGATTATGAGCTTAAGCCGGTTAAACCATGCTTTGACGGGGAGCCAAGATATGAAGATCATCCTGTCGGTTGGAATCCAACTGTTCTCGGATGGTTCAATGATGAAGATATACGCCAGGCACTCTACTGGAATCTTTTCAGCGGATCATTCGGACATACATATGGCTGCCATCCCATCTGGCAGATGAAGACACCTGAAAGAGAGCCTGTTGGCCTTGTTAGAAATAACTGGTATGATGTGCTTGACCTGCCGGGAGCATGGGACCTGATGCATGCACGAAGACTGCTCGAATCACGGCCATTCCTTTCAAGAGACCCGGATCAGTCCCTGATTGTTCCGGCATATTTCCCGGAAACAGACTATGTTGTTGCAACGCGTGGCGACGGATATGCATTTGTATATTTCCCTACAGGCTGGCCAGCTGAAATAATTCTCGAAAAGATCGGAGCAAAATCAGTAACAGCGTACTGGTATGATCCGCGAAAAGGGGAATCTATGCTGATTGATACCTTCGCAGGAACAGGAACCAGAAAATTTACTCCTCCTTCCGGCGGAAGAGGTAACGACTGGATACTTGTAATTGATGATGCATCTAAAGGATTTAAAGCACCCGGATTATAAAATGAAATTAGGAATAAGTTCATTCACATATACATGGGCTGTCGGTGTACCCGGATCAATACCAGAGTATCCTCTGTCTATCTGTGGCCTTTTAGAGAAAGCTTATTCATCAGGAATTAAGCTGGTTCAGATCGCAGATAATCTTCCTGTTGAGAAGCTGTCAGAAGATGAATTAGAGTTATTGCTCAATTATTCAGTTGAGAAAGGGATATCTCTTGAAATGGGTGGCAGGGGTCTGACCCCTGAACATACGATAAAATGCCTGCTTGCAGCTCAGATTATCCGATCTCCGATCCTCAGGATGGTCATTGACTCAACTGGTTATGAACCAGCCATCCCGGTAATAAAAGGAATTATAAAAGATCTGCTTCCGGAATTCAGTTCAAGAAAGATTAAGCTTGCCATAGAGAATCACGATAGGCTTAAAGCCAGGGAATTTGAAGAAATAATAAATTCCATCGGAAGTGAATGGGTAGGTATCTGCCTCGATTCTGTCAATTCAATGGGAGCAGGAGAAGGATTTGAAACCGTGTCTGATATTCTGATACCATATACAATAAATCTTCATATAAAGGACTTTACGATATTCAGGGTATCCCATAAGATGGGACTGGTTATCGAAGGAAGACCTGCAGGACAGGGATTGCTTAATATACCTGATCTATTACATAGAACATCCCAAAATGGGCTTTGTCAAAGTGCAATTCTTGAATTATGGACCCCTCCAGGACCGGAAATTGAATCAACAGTTTTAAAAGAAGAAAAATGGGCTCAGGAAAGTATAAATTATCTAAAAAAACAAATATGGAGAAACTGAAATTTGCGGTACTAGGCTGCGGATTCTGGTCAAAATTCCAGATTGGCGCCTGGAGTGAGGTTGAAGGAGCTGAACTTGTTGCAGTCTACAACCGGACACGTTCAAAGGCTGAAAAAATCGCTGAATACTTTAAGATACCACGTATTTACAACAATGCTGATGAACTTTTCAGAAATGAGAAAATCGATTTCGTGGATATCATAACAGATGTTGAAACACATTCGCTTTTTGTTGAATCGACACTTAAGAACGGATTGAAAAAAATCATCTGCCAGAAGCCAATGGCACCTGATTTCGCCACTGCAAAAACGATGGTAAAAATGTGTTCCGATGCCGGTGCCAGGCTCTATATTCATGAAAATTACAGGTGGCAGGCTCCTGTCAGGCGGTTTAAGCAGATAATCGATTCAGGTGTTATCGGGAAGTCATTTAAGGCAAGAGTATCATTCCTTTCAGGGTTTCCTGTATTTGATAACCAGCCATTCCTCAGGGAGCTCGACCATTTTATCCTTACCGATATGGGCTCTCATGTACTTGATGTTATCAGATTCCTTTTCGGGGAATGCGAAGAACTGTGGTGCCAGACAAAGTCGATAAACAAGGGTATCAAAGGAGAAGATATGGCTGCCATAATGATGAAAATGAAAAATGGCATGCCTGTTTATTCAGAACTGTCATATGCTTCAGTCGTCGAACACGATTCCTTTTCAACCCTGTATATTCTCATCGAGGGAGAAACCGGGTCTGTTTCTCTTGGTCCGAAATTCGAGATCAGGACAACTACAAGGGAAGGTACTGAATCAGAAATAGTTAAGTTCCCCTCTTACTCATGGGCAGATCCTGATTATATTGTGAATCACGAAAGCGGCATTCATATCAACAGGAACATTCTTGATGATATGCTGGGAAAAGGCAATGCAGAAAATACCGGGGCAGATAACCTGGAAACAGTAAGGCTCATATGGGCATGTTATGAATCTGCTTCCTCGGGGAAGACAATCAGAATAGAGAAGTTTATCTAATATTATACGAAATAGCATGTTAAAAGTTGCACTGGTGGGGGCAGGAGGAAAGATGGGACTCCGCCTTACCCATAACCTGAAGAACTCAGGGTATCTCATGGCGTACCATGAAATAAGCCCATCGGGTATAGAAAAACTTAATGAAATGAGTGTAAAAGTATCAGAACAGGGTTTTTATGTCCCTGAGTCTGATATTGTTATTCTTGCGGTTCCTGATGTAGCCCTTGAAAAGGTATCATCAGAGATAATTCCAGCAATGAAAGTAGGAGCCCTTGTAGTTACACTTGATCCGGCAGCAGCACTTGCTGGTAAGTTATACTACAGAAATGAAATCTCAT
>JBGPAF010000282.1:0-3598 GCA_041480535.1 Bacteroidia bacterium | reverse complement strand
CTTTCTGAGGCTGGTTTTAAAGTAGGTTTGGCCGATTCAGATCCAGGATCTTCTCCTTTCGATCTTATGATATCAATGAAAAATCCTGTCAGTATCGACAATTACCTTGAGCAGGTTATTTATTACCTTGAAATGATTAACTCCGAATCTGTAAAAAAAGCAGTTTAAGTATCAGATAATGAAAAAATTCAGAGGAACGGGTGTGGCTATTGTGACACCTTTCAAAAATGATTCAAGTATTGATTTTTCAGCACTGGGTCGTGTAATTAATCATGTTATAAAAGGGGGAGTCAACTATATTGTTGCAATGGGAACGACAGGTGAATCTGTAACCCTGACAAAAGATGAAAAACAGGCAATCATTTCCCATGTTCTTGAAACTGTAGACAGCAGGGTGCCTCTTGTTATCGGCATTGGCGGGAACAATACACAGGAAGTCATTAACACTATCAGGCATACCAATCTTACGGGAATTGATGCTTTGCTGTCGGTAGCACCATATTATAACAAGCCCACACAACGGGGTATTTTTCAGCATTTTAAAACCATTGCAACGTGGAGTCCGGTACCTGTTATAATGTATAATATACCTGGCCGGACAGGTTGTAATATCTCTGCAGAAACCTGTCTTGAGCTTGCACATAACTGCGAGAATATCAAAGGTATTAAGGAAGCCTCGGGAGATTTAACCCAGATTATGAAAATAATGAAAGGCAAACCAGAAAATTTTGGCCTTATTTCAGGAGATGACATGCTTACAATCCCTATTATTTCAGCAGGTGGCATAGGTGTTATCTCAGTTCTTGGTAATGCTTTTCCTGCTGCATGTGCGGAACTCGTGAATCACGCTCTTAAGAACAATTTCAAATTGGCCAGGGAGATCCAGTTTCGTTATCTCGAGATGCTTGAGCTGTTGTTTATGGAAGGCAATCCGGCCGGGATTAAAGCAATGCTGAGTGTGATGAATTTATGCCAGAATACTCTAAGGCTTCCGCTGGTGCCTGTCAGCAGGCCTACAATGACAAGGATTCAGAAAGCTATAGAAGAGGTTACCAGGATCTGATCATTTTGCCGCCCTTGGATCGACAGGGGCTGAAGATTGCTGCATACCGTGGCATTGTTTATATTTCTTCCCGCTTCCGCATGGACATGGATCATTTCTTCCTACCTTCTTATCGACTCTTACAGGTTCCACCTTCTGATTCTTATCACCTCCTCCTCCACCAGTACTGCTGTACTGTGTAAAGTCGCTCTTCGAGGCCCTGTATTTACTCATGTCAACCTGCCGTTTGCGCTGTGCTTCTTTTACCTGTTCAGGATCCTGTGTGGGGATGTGGCCCTTCATTAATGTGCTTACAACATCTTTGTTGACCTTGACGACCATGGTTTTAAACAGTTCGAATGATTCAAACTTGTAAATAAGCAACGGGTCCTTTTGCTCATAAGTGGCATTCTGAACCGACTGTTTCAGTTCATCCATTTCTCGAAGGTGCTCTTTCCATGCATCATCAATTGTCGCAAGAACGACAGTCTTTTCGTACGATCTTGCAAGTTCCCTGCCTTCTGATTCGGCAGAAGCCTTCAGGTTGGTAACAACCTGAAATACCCTCACTCCATCAGATATTGGCACAACCACGTTCTCATAAACATGCGACATTCTTTCATAGACATCCTTCAGTACAGGATATGCCTGCTGGGATATAGTGTCAACTTTCCTCTTATAAGTGTCCAGCACCTTTGCATAAACTACATCAACAACCTGTTCAGAATTAATCTTCAGAAATTCCTGCTGAGGTACAGGTGAATCCATTGAAAATGAGCGTATCAGATCGAAGTCAAAATTTTCAAAATCACCTTCTTTATGATAGTTGTCAACGAGGTTTTCCGTGACATCAAACATCATGTTGGCAACATCGACGGTCAGCCTTTCGCCCAAAAGTGCGTGTTTCCTTTTCTTGTATATAACCTCCCTCTGAGAGTTCATAACATCATCATATTCAAGAAGCCGTTTCCTGATGCCAAAGTTGTTTTCTTCTACTTTTTTCTGTGCACGTTCAATAGATTTTGTTATCATCGGATGCTGGATCATTTCACCGTCCTTCAAGCCAAGCTTGTCCATGATACCTGCGATTCTTTCGGATCCGAACAATCTCATAAGCTCATCTTCGAGTGATACAAAGAACTGGGAAGAACCCGGGTCGCCCTGGCGGCCTGAACGGCCACGCAACTGGCGGTCAACACGGCGCGATTCATGGCGCTCTGTGCCGATGATTGCAAGCCCTCCGGCTTCACGGACTTCAGGAGCAAGCTTAATATCAGTTCCCCTACCGGCCATGTTTGTTGCAATAGTTATTGTTCCCACTTTTCCGGCTTCAGCTACTATCTCTGCTTCTCGCTGATGCAGTTTGGCATTCAGGACATTATGCTTGAGACCTTTCATTTTAAGCATCCTGCTCAGCAATTCAGATATTTCGACCGATGTTGTACCGACAAGTACAGGACGGCCTTTTTTGTTCAATTGAACAATCTCATCTATAACCGCATTGTACTTTTCCCTTTTTGTTTTATATACGAGGTCCTCACGATCGTCTCTTATTACCGTGCGGTTAGTAGGTATAACCACAACATCAAGCTTATAGATATTCCATAATTCACCTGCTTCAGTTTCAGCAGTACCTGTCATTCCTGCGAGTTTATGGTACATCCTGAAATAATTCTGAAGGGTAATAGTTGCATAAGTCTGAGTTGCTTCTTCAACTTTAACGTTCTCCTTTGCTTCAATAGCCTGATGCAGTCCGTCAGAATAGCGGCGGCCTTCTAGAATACGGCCGGTTTGTTCGTCGACAATCTTTACTTTGTTATCTATAACAACATATTCAACATCCTTGTCAAAGAGCGTCCATGCCTTCAGAAGCTGTGTCATTGTATGAACACGTTCAGATTTAACGGCATAATCCTGCAGCATTTCATCCTTCTTTTTAAGCTTTTCCCGCTCGTTAAGCTCTGCCTTCTCCAGATCTGCGATTTTGGAACCGATATCAGGCAGAACAAAGAAACTGGCATCCTCAACTGAATCGGAAATAAGATCGAGGCCAATTTCGGTCAGTTCAATGGAATTTGCCTTCTCATCAATTATAAAATAAAGCGCATCCGTCACTTTAGGCATATCTTTGCTGTTGTTCTGCATAAAGAAGTTCTCGGTCTTCTGCATAAGGGTTTTGTTTCCCTCTTCACTCAGATACTTTATTATAGCGCTGTTCTTGGGAAGACCTTTGTATGCCCTGAGCAAGAGCTTGCCCCCTTCTTCGTTCTTGCCTTCGGAAATTAGTTTCTTTGAATCAGCAAGTATTTGTGTTACAAGGCGTTTCTGAGCACTTACAAGCTTGTCAACTTTAGGTTTCAGCTCATCAAACTGCTGGGTGTCGCTTTTGCCTGTCGGACCTGAAATAATAAGCGGGGTACGAGCATCGTCAATAAGAACTGAATCGACCTCATCAACTATTGCGTAATGATGCTTCCGCTGTACCAGATCTTCAGGATTTATTGCCATATTGTCCCTCAGGTAGTCGAAACCAAATTCATTATTAGTTCCAAATGT
>JBGPAF010000281.1:0-3601 GCA_041480535.1 Bacteroidia bacterium | reverse complement strand
GTGGCGATCCTGACGGCGCTTACAATGATTGCTGCCTTTATTTCAAAATTCTCTGCTGATAATCGACGGAGAGTTGCTGAAAAACAAAAAAATGAAATTGCTGTGCAGAAGAAAGCAGCAGAAGAATATGCAGCCGTTGCTCTGCAAAGATCGGTTGAATCTGATTCAAGCGCAATTGCTGCTTCACGCAGGGAACAAATGGAAAGAATTCTCAGACAAAGTGCTGAAAATCAGATTCTTTCCGGAAAGAACGACATAATGGAGGCTCGTCGTGAATCCGAATCAGCGATAAAGGCCAGCCTGCTGGCAATGATGAATGCTGATTCAGCTCTTAAAGTGAAAAATGAAACACAGAGGCTCAGGATGATATCAGTAGCAAAGACAATGTCGCTCAGATCTCTGCAGGTGCCGGAGCAGAATGACCTGCAGGCACTGCTTGCTTACCAGGCTTATCTGTTCAATAAAAAGAACAGAGGAAGCAGAAATGATGCTGACATTTACATGGGGCTATATAATATAGCAAAACAAAAAGGCAGCAGTAAATTAAAGAGTTATTCAGGTTATAGCGGCCAGGTAAAAAGCATTGCTTTTATCCCGGGCAAAAATGAGTTTTTTACATCAGGTTCTGACGGAAAGATTCTCAGATGGAACTTTGATAATAAAGAACAAAGCTTCAGGATAGTATATTCGGACAATGAAGTAATAAATGTACTGGCAATCAGCCCTAAAGCCGACTGGCTCGCATGCGGCGGAGCAGACAGTTCCATTAAAATGATCCCCGTAAACGGCGATGATCAGGGTTATGAGCTGAAAGGACATTCCGAAAGCATAAAATCACTTATTTTCTCATATGACGGCAGCTCCCTTTATTCAGCAGCTCTCGACGGGAAAGTGCTGAAATGGGATCTCACGGCAAGAACATCAACCGACCTTTCAGCTGATGGGATGCAGATCACTTCAATTGACCTCTCGTCAAGCAACAGGTACATTGCAGGTATCAGCGACCAGGGCAACGCAATTGTATGGAATCCGGATCTAAGCACTGAAAAGTTCAGGATCGAATCTTCCGGTAAAAAGATAAGGAGCATCAGGTTTAAGCCTGATGAGGACCGCATAGCAGTGGGGTATGACGATGGTATGGTTGAATTATGGGATATTGCCCTGCAGAAAAAAGTTACTGAATTTCAGGCACATTCAGGTGAGATTAATGATATCAGATTCAACACCAGGTTTGCACAGATGGCAACTGCCGGTAATGACGGAACCCTTAAGCTCTGGGATACTGGTGACCTTATAAATCCTCCGGTATGTTTTGCCGATAATGAAGGTTTGGTGATTGCTTTTGAATTTAGTCCCGACGGTGAGGTGATATTAGCCAGCAGTGCCGGAAGCCAGCCAAAACTTAAAGCGCGTCCGGCCTATGCCGATTCTTTTGCCATTGACGGATGCTCGTATGTGACCCGGAATTTCACTCCTGATGAGTGGCTGGCTTATGTGGGCAAGGATATTAGTTATGAAAAGACCTGCGTCGGAGCTGATTACAAGATCAGGATAAGGGAAGTCAGGTAAAATTAATTATTTTTGATCTCTGGTAGGAGATAAAACCCCTCTCCCGCTTTGCTGGACCTCCCCTGGGAGGGGAGGAAATCCTGTATAAAATAAAAGGTTGGATTTTTTGCCCCCTTTTGGGGAAAAAGAAAGGTGGTCTTTGCTCAGAGTTGAACCCTTTTATTATATTATTGTTTTATTGAATATTTACAAGATATGAAAACCAAGAAAACACTGTTAATGATACTTGACGGCTGGGGGATTGGCGACGGATCGGTTGCAGATGTTATCAGCCGTGTTCCGACACCGAACCTCACTTCCTTCAAGAAAAATTATCCTAATTCAAGGCTTCATGCATCGGGTGAAGATGTAGGACTGCCTGACGGGCAGATGGGTAACTCCGAAGTAGGGCACCTGAATATCGGCGCCGGCCGGATCATCTACCAGGATCTGGTCAAAATAAATATGGAATGCAAGACGGGAGATATAAAAAAGAACAAAGTTCTGACCGATGCTTTTTCTTATGCCCTGGATAGTAACAGTCAGGTACATTTTTTCGGATTGCTTTCCGACGGAGGAGTTCACTCACTTGACAAACATTTGTACGTGTTATGCGATATGACTAAAGAGTATGGTCTGAAAAAAGTGTTTATACACGGATTCGGAGATGGGCGTGATACTGATCCAAGAAGCGGGAAGGGATACATGAAGAACCTGCTCGAACACCTGAAGAAATCGAACGGGAAGGTGGCTTCCTTTATTGGAAGATATTATGCAATGGACCGCGACAAACGGTGGGAAAGAATAAAAGAAGGATATGATCTGATTGTGAACGGAACAGGGACACCAACGACCGATATTGTTTATGCTATGCAGAAGTCGTATGATAATGGGGTCACTGATGAATTCATGAAACCTATAGTTGTGGTTGATGAAAAGGGTGAACCCATCGGTAAATTAAAATCAGGCGACGTGGTAGTGTTCTTCAACTTCAGAAACGACAGGGCAAAGGAACTGACTATAGCCCTTACCCAGAAGGACCTGCCCGAATTTGGAATGAAAACAATGCCTTTGTATTATTGCACAATGACACCTTATGATGCTACTTACAAAGGACTCCATATAATATATCCCAAAGAGAACGCCGACAATACAATTGGCGAGGTATTATCCAATGCAGGAAAAACACAGCTCAGGATAGCTGAAACTGAAAAATATGCCCACGTAACTTTTTTCTTTTCCGGCGGACGTGAGGAAATTTTTAAAAATGAAGACAGAATAATGATTCCTTCACCTAAAGTACCTACATATGACCTTCAGCCTGAAATGAGTGCATACGGCGTAAGGGATGCTGTGATAAAAGCCATTGATTCAGAGAAGTATGATTTTATCTGTCTGAATTTTGCAAACGGTGATATGGTCGGGCACACCGGGGTTTATGAAGCTATTGAAAAGGCTGTAGCAACTGTTGATGAATGTGCCGGGGCAGTTGCAAATGCAGCAAAGAACAAGGGATATGATATTCTTATTATATCTGATCACGGGAATGCAGATAAGGCACTGAATGAAGACGGCACTCCAAATACAGCACATTCACTCAATCCGGTACCCAGCATACTTATAAGCGATGATTATAAGTCAATTAAAGAAGGGATCCTTGCCGATGTCGCACCTACATTGCTGACAATCATGGGGATTCCGATTCCGAAGGAGATGACCGGCAAAGTGCTAATTTAGCTGATCATATGCTTCGTATTGGCGACACCATATTCAGTTTTGACATCCTTGAAAAAAAATTCAAATGCGACTTGCCACGATGCCTCGGCAATTGCTGCCGCTATGGCGATTCCGGAGCTCCTTTGTCAAAAGAGGAGGTAGACATTCTCGATGAAATATGGCCTGATGTTAAACCCTACCTCCGGTCTGAGGGGGTAGAAGTAATTGAGAATGAAGGAACAAGCATTACCGATTTTGAAAATGAAAAGGTTACACCACTTATAGGTAATGAAGAGTGCGCTTATTCTTTTTTAAAAGATAATATTTTTATGTGCGG
>JBGPAF010000280.1:0-3610 GCA_041480535.1 Bacteroidia bacterium | reverse complement strand
GGGAATAATTGCCCGGATAGAATCACCCACTTTTAAACCGGCTGTTTCAGCCGGAGATCCGGGGCCAACGTTTAAAACCTGGACTTTGGCGTTAGGAATATTGGCACTGTCATCAACCATTTCCGGAAAACCGGATAAGATTTTTGCATGTTACCTTAGGATACTTCAAAAGTCAATTAACTTTTGATAGTATTTTTCACAATTTTGCATGGTTAAGGCGGCTTCAACGGATAAAAAAAGGGTAGTAATTGTAGGTTGTGGTTTTGCCGGTCTGACCCTTGCAAAGAAACTGCGGAAGTCTCCTTTTCAGGTTGTCATTATTGATAAACATAACTACCATCAGTTTCAGCCTTTGTTCTACCAGATAGCTTCAGCCGGTCTGAATGCAGATTCAATAACTTTTCCAATACGTAAAGTATTTCAGAAGTATAATGACTTCTATATCCGGAAGGCAGAAGTGCAAGAAATTAATGTATCTGATAATAAGCTTATTACTTCAATCGGCACTGTGAATTACGATTACCTGGTGCTTGCGCATGGAGCGACAAATTCATTTTTTGGGTCTGATAAAATGCAGAAATATTCAAAAGGGATGAAATCCATTGCTGAAGCTCTTGATTTAAGGAACACCATTTTGATGAATTTTGAGAATGCAGTTGCAACAATGGATAAAGCAGAGCAAGACAGGCTATTGAATATTGTTATAATAGGAGGTGGACCGTCCGGAGTTGAAATTGCAGGGGCTCTGGCTGAAATGAACAAATTCGTAATTCATAAAGACTATCCCGAGCTGAAAGACAAAATGGTGAATATTCATCTGATTGAGGGAACTGACCGGCTGCTTAATGCAATGTCGTCTGAATCATCGGAAAAGGCCAGACAATTTCTTGAGAAGTTAGGGGTCAAGGTTCTGACAGGTACATTTGCAACGGATTGTGATAATGAAAATGTTACAACAAGCAAGGGTGAAAAAATCAAAACCGGATTAATTCTCTGGACTGCTGGTATCTCAGGAAACAGGATAAAGGGATTTTCTCAGGAAAATTATGGTAAGGGAAACCGTCTAAATGTTGACAGACTCAACAGGGTAAAAGGACATGAAAAAATATTCGCAATCGGGGACATTTCATTAATGACGGAAGAAAAATATCCTTCAGGTCATCCGCAGGTAGCACAGGTTGCAATACAGCAGGCTAAAATACTATCTGAGAATCTGAAGAATATATCCAGGAACAAACCTCTGAAGGAATTCTCATATAAGGATCTTGGAACAATGGCAACAGTAGGGAAAAACCTGGCAGTTGTTGAGCTTCCATATGCACATTTCCATGGTGTATTTGCATGGTTTGTCTGGATGTTTATTCACCTTATGAGCATTATTGGCGTAAGGAATAAGTTTATGATATTCTTAAACTGGGCTTGGAGATATTTTACTTACGATCAATCTCTCCGACTGATACTCAGGCCCAAGGGTTGTGCCTAGCTTTAAAATACCTGTTATTCGATGCCCGAATAAAGCTTCATGAACTGGACACGTTCGATAGCTGCAGGATTTTCAAGATTTGCCTGGCTCAGTTTACCACGAAATGAATCGACCGTTTCAAACTTATGTATTTTCATCCATTCAGCTGTATTCTTCAGTATTTCTGGAATAACATCGAGGCCTTCCCTGTAGAGAGCTGAAGCAATCTGAACAGTTGTTGCACCAGCAAGAAGCATTTTGATAAAAGCTTTGTAATCATGTACTCCGGTAGATGCGGAAAGATCACATTTTACATGCCCTGACAGTATCGATATCCAGCGAAGCGTATGAGTATACTCTTCATTTGAACTGAAAACCTGTCCGTGGCCTATATCTATTTTATCTATATTGAAATCGGTATTATATGGCCGGTTGAAAAGGACTAAACCTTTAATGCCGCTTTCAGATAATTTCCTGACTGATTGAACCATTGATGAAAAGTAATACCCGATTTTAACAACAACGGGTATATCCACAAAATTCCTCACCTCCCTGATTATATCAAAATATATTTTCTCATTGTCCTCCCCGCTTCGTCTCCAGTCGGAAGGCAAAATATAAATATTCAGTTCAAGTGCATCAACTTTGGTATCCTGTATTTTTTTTGCGAATGATTGCCAGTTCTGGTTTGAAACACAGTTTATACTTGCAATAACCGGAATATCAACAGAACTTTTAGCCTCTTTCAGGAAAGCAAGGTATTTCTCAAGTGTGTTTGCTTTTGCATAATCGAAGATATAGGAATATGCTTCATCATAATCATAGATCCTTTTCCCGAAAAGCTTATCGGGAGCCTGGGTAAATGTCTTAATTCCACCTTCTTCCGACTCTATTGCATTTTTGGTTTCAATAGTAATCTGCTCTTCAAAAAGAGATTTGATAACTATGGCACCAACTCCTTTTAAAGCCAGTTCCTTGATATTTGAAATAGAATTTGTAAGACCGCAGCTTCCGGCAACAAGAGGATTCCTGAGCTTTAACCCGAGATAGTAAGTATTAAGAATTTCCATTGTATTGGTCGCTTACAGATTAAAATGAAATGTCATATTAGTAGATCGAAAGATACAAATTAGTTTTTCCTTGTTCCAGGATTTTTCCTGTTTTCCGCACTTTGTTATATTTATTAACTTGGCATTCATAAAAACCATTTAATAATGCTTCTTCCAGCACTTTCAGATATTCAATCAGCTCATAAAAGGATAAAGCCGTTTATTCATAGAACGCCTGTTCTTACCTCACAACAATTGAACAGAATATTTAACTGTGATCTTTTCCTCAAATGCGAGAACTTTCAGAAGGTTGGTGCGTTCAAATTCAGGGGCGCAACAAATGCAGTCATGTTACTCAATGAAGATCAGAAGAAACATGGAGTTGTCACTCATTCTTCAGGGAACCATGCCGCAGCACTTGCCCTGGCAGCAGGGATAAACGGTATAAAAGCTTACATTGTGATGCCAGATAATGCTCCTTCAGTTAAAAAAGATGCAGTTGCGGGATATGGTGCTGAAATCACCTTCTGCAAACCCACTCTCCAGGCACGCGAAGAAACCTGCCGGGCAATAATTCAGAAGGAGGGAGCAACGCTTATTCATCCTTACGATAACTTTAATGTAATCTGCGGACAGGGAACTGCAGCTCTTGAGCTTCTTGAAGAGAAAAACGATCTTGATGTAATTATAGCACCGATAGGTGGAGGAGGACTGATGAGCGGCACTTCCACATGCACCAGGGGGATCAGCGATAAGATAGCAGTCATTGGCGCTGAACCGCTAAATGCCAATGATGCATGGAAATCTTTCAAAACAGGAATTCTTATACCTTCTGTCAATCCTTTAACAATAGCCGACGGCCTGCTGACATCTCTCAGCGAACTTACTTTTTCAGTTATCCGGAAGAATGTAAATGATATCTTCACAGTACAGGAAGAATCAATTATCAACTCAATGAAGCTTGTCTGGGAAAGAATGAAAATAATAATTGAACCATCATCCGCAACAGTTTTGGCAGTGATCAAAGAGAATCCGGGATTTTTCAAAGGAAAAAAGGTTGGACTGATAATCTCGGGAGGCAATGTTGATTTTAAGAGAT
>JBGPAF010000279.1:0-3614 GCA_041480535.1 Bacteroidia bacterium | reverse complement strand
GGGTGAATACAATATTCTTGATTTTGGGGCTGTCAGAAATACATTATCAACTGGTGCTCTACAGAGAGCAATTGATACTTGCTTTAAGCATGGGGGTGGAACGGTGATTGTACCTGACGGAATATTTATAACGGGCACAATAATTCTTAAAAGCAATATAAATCTCTTTCTGACACCCGGATCCGAACTGAGATCAAGCGAAAATATTGATGATTTCAGGATCGGAACCGGCCGTTATGGAATGATCTTCTGCCAGGATGCATCAGATGTGAGCATAACGGGAGAAGGTGTTATAAATGGCCTGGGCAGCAGTTTTTATGAAACTGACCAGAATCATGTTTATCCTGAATTTGACAAGAAATTTACCAGGCAAAAAGAGGGATATATGCCGGAGGGCATGTTTTTTACAGACGGCCCCTTAAGACGCAAAACAAGTCCCTGGATGACAATAGTTTTTTTCCATTGCAACCGGATTTCAGTCAGGGATATTACTGTTAAGGACACGCCAATTTGGGCAATACGGTTTGGATACTGTGAAGATGTGGTGGTGGACGGGATCACAATATTAAATAACCTGATGATCCCTAACAGTGATGGAATACATATAACTGTATCGAGGAATGTACGGATCTCCGATTGCGATATCCGATGCGGTGATGATGCCATAATTGTTACAGGATTTGCGAAAATTGAAGATACTCCGGGTTTCAATTCAAAGGAGCAGGACAAATATACCCATGGTAATAAATCCATCTTTGCAGAAAATATCCAGGTAACCAACTGCCATCTGCAATCGAGGTCGGCGGCGATCCGGGTAGGATATGGCCAGCACCCTATCCGAAGATGCATATTTGACAATATTGTGATTACAGGATCGAACAGAGGGATCGGCATTTTTGCCCGTGATTCATCATCTATCGAAGAACTGATCTTCTCAAATATCATAATTGAAACCCGTCTGCATAACGGACAGTGGTGGGGAAACGGCGAACCTATACATTTATCCGCCACATCAAGGTTTGAAGGAGAACCTGTTGGGAAGATAAAGGATGTTCAGTTCAATAATATTTCTGCAACAGGTGAACACGGGATCCTGATATATGGAAACAATGAAAGTCATATGGAAAACATTGAATTCAGCAATGTCAGGCTCAGGATAAAGAATGGTCCGGAGACAATGGGTTATGGAGGCAATTTCGATTTGCGGCCTTCTGCTTCTCCTGACAAGTTGATCTTTGAACATGATATTCCGGGCATTTATGCTCAATATATTGATGGTCTCAGCATTCACGGTTTCACCCTTAGCTGGGGCAGTGACCTGCCTGGATTCTTCACTGAGGGAATTGAATGTCTTGAAGTAAAAGATCTTTCAATTGAGGATTTTAAGGGTACAGGAAACCCAAACTCTCCGGCAAATCAGAAAATAAAACTGGTAAATACAACTTCCGGAAGCAAATTATGAAGGCTGTCACAGTAAAAGAAATAAGTCAGGAGTTGCTTAACCTGACACCTAAAGAGCTCCGTGACCTCTGTCTCCGGCTGGCAAGATTCAAAAAAGAGAACAAGGAGTTACTGACTTACCTGCTGTTTGAGTCATCAGATGAGGCATCGTATGTTGAAAGTGTAAAAAAGGAGATTGATCTGCAGTTTGAGCAGGTAAATAGAAAGAGCTATTATTTTATTAAAAAAGGTCTTCGCAGGATTTTGCTCAACACCAGGAAGTATATCAGGTATTCACATAATAAGAAAACGGAGTTAGATTTGCTTATCTATTATTGTACAAAGCTGAAAAAATTCACCCCTTCTGTTCAGAGGAATGCAGCACTCCGGAATCTTTATTTAAGGCAGATCGAAACATTAAGGGAAAAGCTTGGCTCTCTCCATGAGGATTTGCAGTATGACTACGGGTTGGAGCTGGAGGCGCTGGGGTTGGGAGAAGGGGGCAAAGAGCAGAGGGCGCAGGGCTCAGGGTACAGGACTCAGGGCTGATGGCTGACAGCTGATGGCTGAAAGCTGAAAGCTGAAAGCTCTAAAAGTTCTGCGGTTTTGCGGTTATGCAGTTCTGCAGGTCTTGACAGCCGTCGTTACCCTTTCAGACAGGCAATCACTCCCTTATGATATAAACATTGAAGAGCATTCGCATAAGCTTCTGTGAATCTTTTTGAATTGATGAGATCCCCAAAAATAGTTTCAATTCTTAATAATGAAACCGGATCGTGATGTGAGTCAAGAGCCTTTTCCTGAAGGATGACTTTCATTTCATCCTCAATCGGGTATTTATTCCCAGCTTCATCAAATCCTTCGCAGTAGCGGCACCATGCTGCAATAACCAGGGCACTGCATCCTACCGGGCCGCCAGCCGCCAGTTGTTCCCGGATAGTGGGTATTAAGAATTTGGGGATTTTGGCTGAACTTTGAAAACATATCCGCGAAACTTTATCCCTGATCTGAGAATTCCCAAACCGTTCAAATAGTTTGTCTTTATAGGCGTCAAGATCAATGCCCGGAACATCATCGAGAACCGGAGTAACCTCTTTATCCATAAAATCACGAAGGAACTTTGCAAATAACTGATCATGCACTACATCATGAATATAAGTATATCCGTGCAAAGCTCCTGTAAATCCCAGAAGCGAATGGCCTGCATTCAGCAGGCGGATTTTCATTTTTTCGAAAGGACTCACATCCTGAACGAACTGAACTCCCACAGATTCCCAGTCTGGTCTTCCATTTGAATAATTATCTTCAATAATCCACTGAATAAAAGGCTCACATACAACAGGCCAGGCATCTTCAATACCGTATACAGATTTAAGATTTTCAATATCCGCCGTCGTGGTGACAGGAGTAATTCTATCGACCATGCTGTTAGGGAATGTAACCTGTTTTTCAATCCAGCCTGTCAATTGCGGTTCTGCTTCTTTAACATAGGCTAAAAGCATTCTTTTTAATAAATCACCATTTTTCTGAATATTGTCGCACGATTGGATCGTTAATCCTGGTATTCCTCTGTCTCTGCGGCGTTTCAATGCCTGTGTAATATATCCAAAAACCGTTTTTGGATTTTGTGGATTATTCAGGTCCAATTGAATTGAAGGTTCATCTATCTGAAAATCACCTGTAGCTGAATTAAAATTATAACCACCCTCTGTAATTGTGAGCGTAATGATTTTAATATCAGGATCGGCCATTTTTTCAATCGCGGCACCTGGGTTTTCAGGCGCAAAAAGATATTCTGTAATAGAACCTATCACTCTTGCAGTCAGGGTGCCATCTGGTTCAGTAATCATTAATGTATATAAACCATCCTGATCCGCTAATGCATTAAATATTTTAATGTCAGTATCCAGCAATGCAATACCGCATATACCCCATTCTGTTGAACCATAATGCTGCAGTAACTGATCCGTATAATAAGCTTCATGTGACCGGTGAAAACCGCCAATACCTATATGTACTATACCCGTTTTTATTTTTGACCTGTCATAGGCAGGTATTGCCACCTCTCCGGGAAACAGATGCAGGTTTTTTGCATTTAGTTTTCTTGTCTCTTGCATAACAGCAAATATTAATTCTTATCCACCTGAAATCGTTGTAACAGTACAGCAAAGATG
>JBGPAF010000278.1:0-3623 GCA_041480535.1 Bacteroidia bacterium | reverse complement strand
CTATCGGGATAATGGCCTGATTCAAGGCAGAAGCCAGTTCTGAATTCATATGGTTTACCGCCATGTCCGATCTGATTGCCGGTCAGAAAATTGCCTCCATAAAACTGCAAGCCTGGCTGATCGGTTATTACTTCGAGTACACGGCCACTGAGCGATTCAAAAACCATAGCATCCACTTCTTCCTTATTATCGAGAATAAAGTTGTGGTCATATCCATTCCCCAGGATCAGCTGATCATAGTTTTCTCCTATTCTCTCCCCTATAGAGTGCGGCTTCGTAAAATCAAAAGGAGTTCCTGCCACGGCACGGATTTCACCTGTAGGGATCATAACTGAATCAACAGGAGTGAATGCCGATGCCTGGATAGTAAGAATATGGTCAAGAATATCCTCATTGCCTGCTCCGTGCAGATTAAAATATGCATGGTTGGTCAGATTGACTACTGTCTTTTTATCAGTAGTGCATTTATAATCCATAACTATCTCATTGTTGTCAGTCCAGGTATAAGTAATTTCAGCATCCACATTACCCGGGAATCCCATCTCCATATCAGGACTATGGTAAGTGAATTTTACTGCAGGGGATTTGCTGTCCTTCAGCACTTCAGTATTCCAGACCACGCTGTGCCAGCCTTGCGGTCCTCCATGAAGAGTATTGGGCCCGTTATTCAGAGGAAGAGTGTATTCAACACCGTCCAGTGTAAACTTTCCTCCGGCAATCCTGTTGGCATATCTGCCGACTGTCGAGCCGAATGACATGTCTCCGGCAACAGTTTGTTCGAAAGTGTCATATCCGAATGTAATATTATCCTTCTTGCCTTTCCTGTCCGGCACCTCAATCCAGTTTATCTTTGCTCCGTAATTAGTTAACCTTATAATATTGCCTTGTTTATTTGTTAGGGTAAGCAGGTAAACATCCTTCCCCTGGTGGTTGCCAAAAACCTCTTTTCTTACCATTTCCTTTTTTGATTGACCGCACCCGGTAAAAAATATGCATGTAATAACAAGACCCAGTGATAGTAGCAGATTTTTTTTCATTATTTTCAAGTGTTAAGTTTCTATTAAATTTATAAAATCTAGTTTCAGGCAGAATTATATTTTATTCGTTTATCCGGAATTGCATTGCAGGCAGTCCGGCGCTGTTGAACAACGAAGCTGAGGCTCCGTTGCGCCAGCAGTATCTTACAGATAAAGGTTCCGTTACTTTTGGTGAAGTAATCCAAACCTCATTGCTTACAATCTTTGCTTCTGCTTTAAAGTATCTACCATCTTTCCCGGCAATCTCAAATTCCGATAACTTTCCATCTTTTGCAACGAGCCCTTCCTCGGTATAGTCAAACTGAACCTTAATTGTCTTTCCATCAACCTTCATGGATTTATATACAGGTCCCCATAGCTTAATATCTTTCCCATAATCTTTCACAAGAGCAAGATTTGCGAGCCTCTCCCCAACCTCCTTTTTGAATGGAGGATGAATATTCATAACTGTTGCAATATCGAGAGTGACTGCCATTCCGGTATTAGGATATTGAAGTGTTTTTTCCTGAGCTTCGCGGAGAAACGCTGATTCCGTGGAATCTACACCTTCATACACATAGGGAGCTATCTGGACATAATAGAACGGGAAATCCTTAATACCCCACGCATCCCTCCAGTTCTGTATCATTAAGGGAAAGATCTTCGAATACTGCTCTGCCCTTCCCACATTAGCTTCACCCTGATACCAGATTGCTCCTTTAACAGGATAATTTAGCAGCGGACTTATCATTCCGTTGAATAATGATGAAGGAGTGGAAGCCCCGATTGTTTTCGGCCTTTTTACTGCCGAAAACTCATTTTTAGTCAGATCGAGAATGTAAAATTTATTTCCCGACAGTTCAGCCACAGGCTGGTATTTCCATTCACCATCCAGGTTGATCTGCCCTTGTTTGCTGTCTTTTACAGTAAGCTTAATTGATCCTGGCTTCCCATATATTCCTCCGCCCCCCTGGTTATCGAGAACGCGGACTGCAACAGTGTTTTTCCCTGCTTTCACAAGATCCTTTGAGATCCCGTAGTTCCGCTCAGCCTGCCAGAAACCAGAGACCTCATGCGATCCTACAAGAGTGCCGTTGAAGTAGGTCCTGTCCATATCGTCGATAGGCCCAAGTGAAAGAGTCAGATCTTTCCCTGCCATTTCCTGAGGTATTTCCACATTTTTCCGGAACCATACAGCTCCGTCAAAATCACCCGTTACTGCTTCAAATTGCCCCGGAAGGTTCATCACCGGCCAGCTGCTGTCATTGAATTCAGGCATTGGAACATTCTCATCGTTAAAAATAAGATCCTTCCATTGATCTTCCCCGCTCTTGTCAGCAACCAGTTGTTTGTGTCCGTTCAGCCAGGACTGATATTCTGCAAGGAGAGGAATTGATTCTTTTATTCCCTGAATCTCAGTCACAAACTCATCTGCACTTTCAAGAACCCCTCCTGACATCCACGCTTCAGCAGGAGTACCACCCCAGGCAGATTCAATTAAGCCAATCGGGATTTTTAATTCATTGTGGAGCTTTTTACCAAAGAAATATGCGGTTGCACTGAACTGGTTTATTGCAGACGGGCTGCAGATTTCCCATTTTCCAGTGCAATCATCCAGCGGCTCGCCTGATACTTTCTTCTGAACATTGAACAGGCGTATTTCAGGAATAGATGCAGATGCTATTTCTCTGGCTGAATACATTACTGTGTCATTCGGAGGCCACCCGGCGAGCGGCATCTCCATATTCGACTGGCCCGAGCAGATCCATGCTTCTCCTATCAGCACATTGTTGATAGTCAGACTTGTGTCTTTCGCTGCAATTGTTATTGAATACGGACCACCTGCTTCAGGGGTTGGAAGGGAGACTGACCATTTACCATCTTCACCTGAAACAGCCTGTCCTTGTACCTTCCATCCTGCAGAAACATCAATTTTATTACCGGGGGATGCTTTACCCCATATTTTAATGTCGGTTTTTTGCTGTAAAAGCATATTATCACCAATCAGTGAAGGGAGCTCTAATCCGGAAGGTTCTTTCCGGCAGCCAACTAAGGCAATAAGAATAAATAGTCCAATTAATTTTAATCTCATAATATTTTATTTTATTGTAAGGTTGAAGTTTATTCAGCTTTGAAAACCAGGTTCTGTGCAGCCTCAGTCATCAGGTTCAGCTTATATGTAAATGTTGCCGGTGACACATAAACCATATACTGAGGTAAAGGTCTAGGACCGCAACTGTTTGAGCCTACCCCAAGAGTCCGGTAACTCAGGCAGAAAACTGTTGCATCACTCTGAGGTAGATCGATCCTGTATTCGATATTCTCCATCTGCTCGTCGCTATAAGGAAGGGCCGTGAATTGCAGAAGAGAAGTATCACTCTGAGCCATGAGTCCGGTTCCTGCCTGATTGGTAATTTTAACCCATCGGACATCTTCATGGTTCCCTGCATCCATTGGTTTCTCATAAGATGTAAGTAGCTCCTTTACAGAGCTTTTATAAACGCCCACATCAGATCCGCGTTTCCTGTCAATATAGTTTTCCATAGGTCCGCGGCCAAAATATTCAGCCTGATCAAATTGTTTATCAAGGAACATCCGTACGCCAAT
>JBGPAF010000277.1:0-3630 GCA_041480535.1 Bacteroidia bacterium | reverse complement strand
GTCACTATCGATTTTATTAAATTAGCAATCTCTTCCTTTTTAAGGATCAGCTCATCCAGATTTTTAAGCCTGTGTTTTTGAATAAGTGAATAAATTTGATCGAGTCTGTTGTTAATTCTGGCAAGCTTTTCGGGATCAGCCTCTGTATCCTGCTCCAGGCTGTCGATCTCGTTGGCAAGATCATCAAGTTCAATGTAAGATGAGTTTATCCTTTCAATTATATTTTGTTCAGGCGGCATATATGTACTTATCTTTCCTGCAATTGCCTTCACTTCTCTTAGCATCGACAGAATTGAGGTCCCATCGCGTGTAAACAACTGCGAGATATTTACAAGTGCCTGTTTTATCTCCTCAGCATGTTCGAGGAGTTCCTGCTCCTTTTCAAGCTCTTCCTGCTCTCCCCTGACAAGCTTTGCTTCTTCAAGCTGGCTTAGATGAAACTGATAATATTCCAGATCAGTTTTGTTCCTGTCCGATTTCTCTTTCAGTTCATTATATTCCTTATGAATTTTTCTGAAATTATTGTAGGAAGTCCGGTATCTATTCCGCAGAGTACCGGTTCCTGCAAATGAATCGATCAGATTAAGCTGAAATGCATTATCATTAAGCATCAGGACCTGGTGCTGTGAATGTATATCGATAAGCCTGTCTCCCAGTTCCTTAATCAGGTTTATGGTAACAGGTGTATCATTTATGAAAGCTCTCGATTTACCGGCAGGATTAATCTCTCGTCTGAGAATGGCCGGACTTTCATAGTCAAGGTTATTTGCAGTGAAGAAATCTTCAAAATCGTATTCCTCGATTTTGAATATGCCTTCGACCACACATTTTTCATTTTTATCCAGAAGTACTGACGAATCGGCTCTTGAACCAAGGATAAGGGAGAGTGCACCAAGAAGTATCGATTTACCTGCTCCTGTCTCACCGGTTATTATTGTAAGTCCTTTTTCAAGAGTAAGGTCAAGTTCCCTGATGAGTGCATAATTATGAACAGTGAGTTTTACAAGCATAGCCGGTTATTGGTGTTAATTGGCTGCAGTAATCTTCTCATATTTTGTTTTATTTCCAGGATCTATTTCGGTCATAATTTGCATAACCCGGCTTTTCTCTTCCGGAAATGCATCTGAAAAAATGTTTATCAGTTCATCAGCTTTCGATTCCAAAATAATCTGGATCAGGTACATATATGGATCAGGTTTGGCTCTGTACACCTCCTGGATCAGCTTCAGGCTCTCCACAATGCTTGCTCTGGCTTCAGTAATTTTTGATTCCATTTTATCAAGACCGTGAATGTCGTATTCATAAATGAACCTTCTGACTCCTTCGTATTCCTTGTCAAGAATATTTTTTACAAGCCAGTACCTGTTTTTGTTTCTTGATCCATCATATGGTTTCCATCCTGGTTCCGAAGCATTCTGGGCATTGGTGACAATTTTTTCAGCTATCTGGAAAAACTCCGTACCGCCTTCAAATGAGAAGGAATCATAATCAAAGCCAAGAATAACATATGTGTAATATGCAAGCACCGATACCAGGCTTGATCTGTAGGAATTCGGATCAAATTCAAGAGGCTGAAATTCGACATATCTGAACTGGAAATTGTTATCAATGAAATTCAGCATCGTCGAATTATAGGTAGTATTAAAAACCGGACGCCTCAGCTGGATCTGGATTGTTCCTTTGAATTCATCAGCTGAAAGCTGGTCGGTAAGGTTTATGAGAATATTGCAGTCAACTCTTTCTGCATAGCTGAAAACATGATTGGTCCAGACTGTGTTGTTCATGAATTCGTAAATATCGCGCTGCATCGATTCAAAGACCTGACGGTTTGATCCCTGAATCTTCTGGGCAGATATCTGCACATTACAGTTAAGTTCCTGTGAATAAACTGTTTTAGTACATAAAATCAGAAAAATAAAAAAAGAATATCTTAATAATTTCAAATATCCCATTTGGATTAACTTTTTAGCATTGAAACAATTTTATCAAGAATATCTCTTGCCGCTTCTTCTTTTGATTTCAACTCAAATTTATCAATATTATTGTTTCTGTCAATAATGGTTATCCTGTTTGTATCATAGCCAAAGCCTGCTCCTTTATCCTGCATGGAATTCATAATTATGATATCAAGGTTTTTACGCTGAAGTTTTGCGATTGCATTGGCTATTTCATTATGTGTTTCAAGAGCAAAGCCTGCCAGAATCTGGGACTTCTTCTTCATTTTTCCGATAGTCCCTGCAATATCCTGTGTCGGCTTCAGCCTGAGAATAATTTCGTCGCCGGTCCTTTTAATTTTTCTATCCTCAACTTTCTCAGGAGTGAAATCAGCAACTGCTGCTGCCAGTATTGCTATATCACAACTGCCGAACCTGGCTATACATTCCTCTGCCATAGATTCAGCTGATGTAACATTAATGATTTTAATTGTCTTATTTTCGGGGAGTCTGTTCACCGGACCAAGCACCAGCTCTACCTCGGCGCCGTATTCTGCGGCGGCATCGGCGAGGGCTATCCCCATTTTACCAGATGAATAATTGCTGATATAGCGAACCGGATCGATCTTCTCCTGCGTAGGGCCTGCATTTATAAGGAGCCGTTTGCCCTTCAGAGGCTTATATTTTTTTTTTTTGAAAAAAAGCTTTTAATCTCTTTAACTATTTCTTCGGGTTCCGACATGCGGCCTTTGCCTGTCAGACCGCTTGCCAGCTCTCCTGCGGGAGCATCAAGTATATAGTTGCCTGCAGATTTTAATGTATTCAGATTCTTTACTGTGGCCTTATGATTCAGCATATCTACATCCATCGAGGGAGCCACAAAAACAGGACACCGGCACGACAGATATGTTGTCAGAAGAAGATTATCAGCAATCCCGTTAGCCATTTTGGCAATAGTATTTGCTGTTGCAGGAGCAATCAGAAAGAGATCGGCCCAGATTCCCAGTTCAATATGACTGTTCCAATTCCCGTTTTCAGGATCGAAAAACTCAGTAAGTACCGGATTTCTGGATAAAGTTGCGAGAGTAAGAGGAGTGATAAACTTCCTGGCATGATCAGTCATTATCACTTTTACATCATAACCCTCCTTAACAAGCAACCGGATCACAGTCGCAGTTTTATAAGCTGCAATACCTCCGGTTACTCCGATAAGTATTTTCTTTTCTGTCAGCATTTAATGCTAAACTTTACTTTTACCGGCTGGTGCTTCTGGATTCCGGTAAAAAATTTTACCTTCTTCAAGTTCCTGAAGTGCTATAAGGGTAGGCTTTGGAAGCCGTTCATAGAATTTTGATATCTCTATCTGTTCCCTGTTCTCAAAAACTTCTTCAAGATTATCAGTGTAAGATGCAAATTCTTCCAGTTTCTTATTGAGTTCCTGTTTCATCTCAACTGAAATCTGATTTGACCTTCTTGAAACTATGATAACTGTCTCATAGATATTCCCCGTATCTTTTGTCATCATTTCAAGATTCCGGGTTACTGTAGTCGAGGGGGCCATTGATTTTCTGTAATCCATATATATTTATTGAATGTTTTCCTGTTTGACAGAATTGTCAATTTTCAGATATTTTGCTGTGTCCTGGTAAATTTTCTTTACTTCTTTTGAATATTTGCTTTCCGGAAATTCCTCCAT
>JBGPAF010000276.1:0-3641 GCA_041480535.1 Bacteroidia bacterium | reverse complement strand
TTTCCTCCATGCACTCTCATTATCTGTTTTGAAATACTGAGACCAATACCTGATCCGTTTTGTCGTGTAGTAAAAAATGGTACAAATATTTCATCAAGATTTTCCTCACCAATTCCGGGTCCGTTATCAATAACACATATTTCCGGATGATGATTATTATCAACGCCGGCAACAATCAGGATCTTTCCGTCTGGATTGTTTTCATTGGCTTCAAGGGCATTCTTTACAAGGTTGATTAAAACCTGTGAAATCAGGTTTTGATCAGCAAAAACTTCAAGATCAGGATCCTTCAGTGAAAAAGACAAATCAATTCTATCGCTCTTTTCAAGGGAGTTATAAAGAATCTGTACACGACTCAAAAGGTCAGCTATCTTAAATAACTTTTTATCCGGTTCAGGTATACGAGTTAGTTTCCGGTACGATTCAACAAAAGACATCAGGCCTTTTCCCTGTTCTTTTATTACGTTCAAACCCTGCAATGTTGTTGCGATAGTTTTGACAGTCACCTTTTCCGGCGAAACAGGATGTCCCCCTGTGCTATAAATGTTTGAAAGACTTTCCGACAGGGATGTTATTGGTGTAATGGAGTTCATTATTTCATGCATTAATACCCTTATCAGTTTCATCCACGATTCGATCTCTTTTTCATCAAGTTCATTCTTTATATCCTGTATTGAAAGAATTACAAATTCATTATCATTTGTCCTGAATGATGTAGCCTTCAGAGAGAGTTGTATTTCGCCCTGTTCGCTGGTAATGGCAATTAATCGCCGCTCAAATGGCTTAATACTGTTTATTGTCTGAAAAAGCCTCTGGTCTATCCGTTCAATTTGCTGTAAATGGGTCAGAACATCCGTTGAAAGCAGCCTTTTTGCTGATGAATTTACATGTAAAATGAATCCTTTATTATTATAGGTAATGATACCTGTTGCAAGGTGCTCAAGTAATGTCCGGAAGTATTGTTCCTGCTGCCTGTTCTCTATTTTTAACTGTTGTATCTGCTGATTCACTCTATTCATACTCTTGTATAATTCCCTGAAGCTCGCGTTCCCGATATCAACAGGAAAAGAGAGATTAGAATCATCGTTTCTGACAGAATCGAAGAAGTATCTTATCTTTCTGTTGGTTGTGTTCAAATAAGATATGAGATTAATTGTCAGAAAAACTATCGTTAAAAAGCAGATAAGAGAAAACCGCAACGATTTATCTATGACTATAAAATACCCCAGAAGAGCCGACAGGATAATAATAAGTGATACTCTGAGTATAATATTAAAATAGAGGTTCTTACTGATCATCGATCGGATTTTTTGAGTCTGTTATAAAGAGTTTGTCTGGTAATTCCCAGTTGTTCGGCTGCTGCAGTGAAGTTACCACTGTTTTTCTCAAGGGCTTGCTCAATCATCTGTTTTTCCATCTCTTCCAGTGTAGTAAAAGCGTCGCTGCTTTTTACTGATCTGGGGTGCCTTAAAAATAAATCATCCTGTTTTAGTATTGCTGATTCACTTAAAATTACTGCCTTTTCCATTGTATGCTGAAGTTCCCGTATATTGCCAGGCCATGAATATTTCAGAAGTTTTTCATGTGCCTGCTGGTTGATTTTCAGGCCTGGTTTATTGTATTTGTAAGTAAATTTTTTCAGAAAGAATTCAGCAAGAATAATAATATCATTCCCCCGTTCCTTTAGGGGAGGCAATTCTATCTGGATTGTGTTTATCCGGTAAAGAAGATCTTCACGGAAGAGTCCTGAGTGGACCATATTTTCAAGATTTCTGTTGGTTGCGCATATCAGGCGTATGTCGGTTGGAATTAGCAGATTTGAACCTATACGTGAAATCTGACGGTTCTCAATAGCTGTAAGCAATTTAGCCTGAAGATGAAACGACAGGTTTCCTATCTCATCGAGAAAAAGGGTGCCCTTATCGGCAATTTCAAATTTACCCTGCCGGTTTTCGCGGGCGTCGGTGAAGGCACCTTTAACATGCCCGAACAATTCACTTTCAAATAGAGTTTCGCTTAAAGCACCCATATCCACACTTACCAGTACCTCGCTGGCTCTGTTCGACAGGCGGTGAATTTCCTGTGCTATCAATTCTTTGCCAGTGCCGTTTTCTCCCGTAATCAGCACGTTAGCATCGGTCTTGGCAACTTTCCTGACCATGTTAAGTACTTTCATCAGTTGAGGTGATGAACCTATAATGAACTTCTGGTCACGGTTCATCTCTTTCTTCAGTTCAGTCTCTCTTTCCTTAAGTTGTTTAACCTCCTTTATTGAAAGATTAAGTTGTATGGCAAGTTTTAGTGTCGCCAGTAGTTTTTCATTGTCCCAGGGTTTCAGTATGAAATCTGAGGCACCTGTTTTAAGGGCCTTAACCGCCAGATCAATATCACCATAAGCCGTAATCATGACCACCGATATTTCAGGATTGGTCTCTTTAATTCTTCCCAGCCAGTAAATTCCTTCATTGCCGGTATTTATACCTGCCTGAAAATTCATATCAAGAATTACCAGGTTGTAATCCTTTTTCCTTAATTCAGTTGGTATCAGATTGGGATTCGAAAGTGTGGTTACAGTCTGAAATTCAGCTGAGAGCAGAATTTCTAGTGTGCTTAAAATGCTCTTATTGTCATCAACAATCAGTATGCTACCTTTCTGAATCTGCATGTGTTTGAATATCAATCTTTTTCGTCTACTTAATTAACACCTTTTTTACTCCCTAAATCCGCCCTTTTTCCACCCCCTAAATCCCCCATATTGGGGACTTTTACCTTGTTTCTCAACCCAACTTCTTTTTTAGTCCCGCTTTGCGGGATTGGGGGGTAAAAATTCCCTCTTTAGGGGATTCTGGTGTAGAATCAGATGATGTAATACATTATTTTCATTTCAAATTTACCGGATATAAAATACAATGTCAATAAGATGTAAAATTATTTTACGCTTTAATGTAAAATATATTTACGTCTCGAGATAAATACTTAAATTATATTATTGTATATTAAATACATACAATTTTGGCATCATTATGGTATTAAATTATTAAAACAATTAAATAATGACAAACAACTATTGGCTAAAGCATTATAAGGCCCCCCATTTGGGGGGTTGGGGGGTAAAAAAGAGCAGCTACAAGAAACCCAGTGAATGCATTAAGGTTATAAAAATCAGTTTATCTTGAAATTCTGACTTTGATGAAGTAACTAAATAAAATATAAGATTGTGAAGTATCTATTTAAAACAATCATCCGGAATTTCACCCGGAAACCTGTAACCAATCTGATCAATCTGTTGGGTTTGACCATTAGTCTGACATTGGTAATCATTCTGTCTGTTTATTGTTACAGTGAACTTACTACTGACAAATATCATAAGAATGGTGAACGTGTTTATTTGTACTTACCATCAGATGACCGGATTTATACACCCGGAATCCTTAAAGAGAATATCGATATGAAAGCTCCCGGGGTAGAATTGACTATCAGGATTGCCGGGACCTGGGAAGCTCCGGTATTTCAGGCTGAAAACCGAGAGCCTGTCACTTCCGACCTGTTGTTTGCCGACGAAGATTTTTTTAATTTTTTTACATTTAATGTCGTAGAGGGAGATCTTGAATCCGCCCTGAAAGAACCATTGACTGTTGTGA
>JBGPAF010000275.1:0-3641 GCA_041480535.1 Bacteroidia bacterium | reverse complement strand
TAATCCTGACCTCCTTTTAACCGGCAATTCCTATTCATCCAATATATATACCGGGCAGTACGACGCATCAATAGGTTTATTCATGGCTGGAGACGGGAAGGGGGGATTTTCTCCTGTTCCGGGAAGAGAAAGCGGCTTTTTTGTGGATGGAGATGCAAAAGCTCTTGCAGAACTGACTTTAAAGGATGGCAGTTCCCTTATTCTTGCAGCGCTTAATTCAGATAGTCTGAAGGTTATTAAACCATTAAGGCTGTCTCAGAAGTCTATCAGGCTTAAAAATGATGTCGTATCTGCAGTAATGACTTATAAAAATGGTGATAAAGAGTACCTGGAGTTCTATTATGGAAGTGGTTACCTTTCACAATCATCAAGAGTTTGCCCTGTTCCCGAAGGTGTGGTTTCTGTAACATTTACAACCTACAAGGGAGAATCCAGAAAAATCTTAATTAATAATCAATAACAATAAACTCCTTGAAATATGAAAACACAAATTACTCCCTTCGGTGTCAGACAGTCAAACCTGAAGCCTTATGTCATTATACTGGCAACGGCAATCTTTCTGTTTTTTGCTGTGAGTATTCTGTATGTCAAAGCCCAGATGACTGAGCTAAAAGAAAATGTACAGGTCTGGGCTGTACCTGCTGAACAAAAGGTGCGTCCGAAGGACAAGCCGGAAACAACGAACCTTGTCTGGTCCGGGGAGAAAAAACAAATTACAGTTTCGGGAGCAGGCAATGAACATGTTCCGTTCCAGGTAGTAATTTCGGCACCGGTACCAGAAGGCTGGAAGCCAAAGGCACCCGATGGTTTTTTTATTACAGTTTCAGACCTGACTTCCTCCGCTGGAAAAGTGATCCCACAGAAGCAGGTAAGCCTCTTCCTCGAGCACTATATTCAGATATATGCAATGTCAAGTCCTGTCGGAGCTACGGGTTACTGGCCCGATGCACTTGCCCCTCTAAAGGAATCATTCAGTATGCAGGCTCAGTATGCTGTTGTCGGAAACAGACCAGTTTGGGTAGATATAACAATCCCGACAGGAAGTACTGCCGGCAAATATTCGGGAAAAATAACAGTATTTAAGGATGGAAATATTCTGGAAACTCTTGATCTGCAGCTCGAAGTATATAACTTCTCCCTTCCTGAGCAGACCCATCTGATCACCTATTTTAACATATCCAAGGGTGAATTGGGAAGACTGTACAATAAACCGGCATCAAATCCTGAAATTGAGCAGCTTTCGCAGTCTTATTTTGATTTACTGTTTACTCACAGGCTGGAGACATGGTTTAATGAACCACTCGTTCCTGAATTTACCCTGAAGGGAGAAAATGTGGAATTAAAATTCAATGATCAGCGCTATGACTATTATATGAATAAGCTGAAAACCAAAAGGGTAATACTCGAATCCGGACCACATGAACTTGTGAGTCAGATAAAGGCAGAGCCCTTTTCCCCGACATTCAATAAAATAGTAAAATCTTATCTATCAGCGGTTGATTCCTATTTCAGGAAAAACGGATGGACTGACCGTCTTGTGATCAACAGTCCAATTGATGAACCCAACACAAAGAAAGATTATGAAGAAACCCGCCAATGGGCAATGCTCGTACATGAAGCGGCGCCGGGAGTACATTTTCTTGCAACAGAATCGCCGGTGAGTGACAATCCGGAATGGGGTACTTTCAGGGGTTATGTAGATAATTTTTGCGTCCACGGGAACACACTTAACGATCCGAAGGTTAAGCAGGCTCTTCTCGAAGAACAGGCAAAAGGAGGAGAAGCCACATGGTATATATCATGTGACCAGGCATATCCCCAACCTAATTACTTCATCGATGCTCCGGCAATGGATCCTGTTATGGTTCCATGGATAACGGCACGCTATCACATGAATGGCATTTTATACTGGGCAGCCAACTTCTGGAATCAGACTCCTGATCCATGGCTTGATCCTGTAACATATATTTCAGGGTTTGACTGCAGTGGTGGCTGGGTGCTCAACGGCGAAGGTTCACTCATCTATCCGGGAGACCATACCAAAACATATACCGGGCAGCCAAATGTCATCGGACCGGTATCATCCATAAGGCTGGAATTGCTGAGGGAGGGCATTGAAGATTATGAGTACCTCTGGAAGCTAAAGGATCTGGGCGATACAGCATTTGCAGAGTCAACAATAAATAATATGGTTGTGGATGTCAGCGCATTTTCACGCAATGTGGAAGAACTCTACCTGGCCCGCCAGTCAATGGCCAGAAGGCTCGAAAAGCTAACTCTGAAGTAATCATCTTCAACCGGAAATAATAAAATCAAATACCGATGAAAATAAAACTGGTTCTCAAAAGACTTTTCCTTATAATACTGATTTCTTCAGGGCTTCCTTTATTCCTTAATGCAGGAATTCATCAACCGCAGCTTCAGATACCACATATAAAAACGGCTCCTGTCATAGACGGCAAACTGAATGATGCAACCTGGCAAAAGAGCACTGAATTGTCTGAATTCGTAAACTGGTCGCTGGATAATTATATAAAAGATGATGTTTCAGTCTTTCTTTGTTATGATGAAAAGAACCTGTATGTCGCTTTCCGCAATGCCGATCCTGCTGCCAGTGATCTTAACAGGATAGTGAACCCCAAGGGTCCGTGGGACACCTTTCTCTGGGGACGAAATCATGTTTCAGTCGGGATAGCAAACAAGGATATATCAGTAAGGCTCATGGCCGATCCGAAAGGAACCCAGACAGACTGGAAAAACGATGATATCTCATGGAATGGCAACTGGAAATACGCTGCATCAATAAATCAGACCGACTGGACTGCAGAATACAGCATCCCTCTCAGTGAATTCGGAATCAGCGGGATTGCTGAAAATACAGAACATGAAATAAGCCTTTCCAGAAGTTATCCCCACGGAGAATCTTCCAACTGGTCAGGGAAATGCCAGTTATCCGGACAAAACAGTGAGCTTGTTCAGTACAGCAGGTGGCCCGATCCTGTTCCCGGCAAAAACTTCCTTTCATTCATGGCACAGAATACAGGTTCTGAAAATCTAAAGGTAAGCTTTGAACTGGAACTGATGCCACTCAGGGAAAAACCGGAATTTATAAACCAGACCGGACAGGGAGCATCTTCCGATCTGCAGTTAAAATTAAATTCCGAACCGCTATATTTTAAATTTGATTATTCAATTCCTGCAGGCGGTTCAATAGATGAGAAAACCTCATATGAATTACCTTCAGAAGGGAGCTATTTTGCCTCTGCAATGGTAAAATCAGAGAATGGAAAAATAATCCGCCGCAGCGTTGACTTCTGGTTTACCATCGAGCCCAACCGCAAAAAACTGCATAGCCTGAAGGAAAAAATTGGGGAATCAATAGCCGCTATGGCCAGACTCTCCAATCCGTTAGCCATAAGCTTCAAAGCAGAGGCAGAGAACATCCTCTCCTCAGTGCAGCAGCTTGAAAAGGATGCTGATGCAGTCTGGAATTCAGGCAAATGGAGTGATCTTACCGCTCAGGTTGAAAAAAAGGATCTTGAGATTTCACAGCACATGCACAAAGTCAGGTGGACAGCTTTGCATGACTGGGAGTCAGAGGATGATTTTGGGATAGCAATCGCCAATTCGGTTCTGAAATT
>JBGPAF010000274.1:0-3644 GCA_041480535.1 Bacteroidia bacterium | reverse complement strand
GATTATCACTGCGGGAGATCCGCTATCTTGTTTGGGACATAACCGAAACACATATTCAAGACAACCTTACCAAAGAGATTTTTAGTTTTCGATCTCCAACGAAAGAAATCTTGGCTAGCAAACTAGCTGCCCTGATATCAACATGGAATCTCCTACCGCACTAAACGTCAGAAGTCAGGAAATAGTAGCAACATCTTCAACAGTACCTGAAGAAGTTCTTTCTTTTTCCACAATCCATGCATAAGGCTTTCGCGGATCGACACTATTTTTATTTCCGCGGCAGGATACGATCCACTTATCAGTTATCTCAAAATCTGTAAAATCATTCATAACTGGAGAGAAACTCTTTTCGGTAAGCTGTTTCCCGTTCTGGGAAATGCTTGTTGAAAGCTGTTGCGGGTGCCGCACCATGCTGAAAACGTCTTTTAGGGGAAATAGAAATTGTAAATCCGGTCACCGCTTTTATTCCATCAGAAACGATCTGTCCTTTAAGTTCGTAAAGCTTTTTATGATCCCATCCGGTAATATCAATAAATGGGATCCCTTCTGAAATCTCTATTACATTTGGCAATGTATAAGGACTGAATGTTTCAAAGCCAAGGCTTTCACCTGTTGCATAAGTCCGCATGAATCCCCTGCTCAATCCTCCTGAGTAAGTAAGCGAATGTTTGATTGAATCGACACCCCATCCCTCATGGTAAAGCATAAGATTATTTAAAACGCTCCGGATAGTAAGTTCAGGATTCTCTTCTATTGGATAGTCCTTCAGGTTTTCGTTGCCGCCATCACCATCCATAAGATATTTCCAGTCAGGAAAGCGTGACCTGATACCCTGCAAAAGTGCTAAATTCATTGTGGCGGACTGTATATCGAGAGGTTTGTAATCTTCAACAACTCTGACAGTTTTCTTCCAGTCAAGAGCAGAATAATCTGATTCAATAATTTCGAGGAAGAATCCAAGATCAAGAGTATCCAGGAACTTCTTCGCCTGCGCCAGATCGTCACCTCCTCCGTCAATGCTTAGAGTAAATGCCTTAAGTCGTGATGGGCTCTCGCCAAGCTCCATGAGTGCGTGGTAAACAAGCATGAAAAGAGCTCCGCTGTCAATTCCGGCAGAAAAAGTGATTCCGACAGGTCCGGTTTTGGCACGGAACTGAAGCCATTTTTTTATCTCTTCATATAATGTTCGGATATAAAGTTCCCCTATTTTTGAAGTATCTGATGAAGAATATTTATTCCTTTCAGGTTTAAAAAAACGTTCATATACAGGATTTGGATCGGGACAGCCAAGAAGTTCTATTTTTGTTATGTAGTGAGCCGGCGCCATCCTGGTATATGAAGGATGGAACTGATGATCGAGGTCTTCCTTTTTAAGATAATTAAAAATAGTATCAATTCTTTCAGCAATCACCAGTTCGGGTCCATCAGGTCTTTTTGCAATAAAATACCGTATGGGACGACCGATCGATCGTGCCATCCTTATGGTTTTACCCTCGACTGAAACCAGCGAAAACTGACCGTCAATCTTACGGACTTTTTCAACATCTCCTGACCTGACGAGGCCCACCGCTTCTTCATGGGTCATATTATAAATCACATTCTTCTCTGGACTTGTCAGATCCACCACTTTGTTCACGTATTGATGATTCATTTTTATTTGGTTTTAATTATTCCTTGTTCCTGCATAATGGTAATATACCTGTCCGCAGCAATATTTTTGTATACCTCTTTATTGCCGTCGGACCAGACTATTTCAAGTATATCAATTACTTTTTCATTTCCCAGCCCGATATGCAGACGGGGATCATTATTTGAAAGGTAACTTGTTGTCCATTGATTCACAAGAACCTGTTTCTTTCCACCGGCTGTAACAGTCACTTTTGCCCCTATTGCCGCTGCTGGTCCATTCTTGCCTTTCAATGTTAGTCCCAGCCAGTGGTTTGAGTTCCCGCCGTCGTTCCTTAACAGCGCGGCAGTTGCCTTTAGATCGACATGTGATACTATTATATCCATATCCCCGTCGTTATCATAGTCCCACACAGCCAGACCTCTGCCGGAACGTTTGGTAGAGAAATATGCACCATGTTCCTTACCAACATCCTTAAAATGTCCTTTGCCGTCATTCTCAAGCAGCAGGGGATATTGCAGTATAAGCTCCTCGGCTGTCCCGTTTGCAGCGACAATATCGAGATCACCATCGTTGTCAAAATCAATGAAAACTGCAGCCCATGAACCCTTTCCGGCCATTGGCATCTGAATGCCGCTTGATTCTGTAATATCTTCAAAGAAACCGTTGCCCTTATTGCGGTAAAGCGCACCATAATCAAGATCGGTCACCAGAATGTCAATTAATCCATCACCATCAACATCACCGATCGTTCCATGCATTGAGCCGGTTCCTATCCCCTGACTATTTGCAGCCACACCTATTTCCACACCAACCTCTTTATACACGCCATTATCATTTCTGAACATGAAATTAAGCTGATGATCGTTAGCCTGAAAGATATCAAGATCACCGTCATCATCATAATCAAATACGGTGAGACCCATACATTTTGAATCGGGAAAATATAATCCGTTCTTTTTGGTGACGTCGGCAAACTTCCCGTCAGGTTGCTGTTCATAGAGCATTGAAGCCTGGCCTTTATATTCAGATGGGTGGGGCATTATGTTGGGATTCGCCGGTGTAAAGTAAGCCGGATCGAATGCCAGGAAATTTCCTACCATAGCATCGAGCCTTCCGTCATGGTTGTAATCCCAGAATGAAACCCCGATGCTCCACTTTGTAAAACCATTAAGTTTTTCTGGTCCTCTTAGTCCTGCTGAATTAGTAATATCCGTAAATGTTCCGTTGCCATTATTCCGGTAAAACACATTCGGACCATAATTCAATAAATAAAGATCCTGATCCCCATCATTGTCATAATCTATAGCTCCGGCAGCCATGCTCCAGTTAGTGTCGTCAACTCCGGCTTTCTTTGAAACCTCGGTAAACGTTCCATCTCCATCGTTTTTGTAAAGTCTGTCGGGTGTGTTCTTAAATACTTTTCCTTCAGGATCTGATACACCTTCAATATATGTTCCGTTCATCATGAAAAGGTCCATTAAATTGTCGTTATTGTAATCAAATACAGTGACTCCCGATCCGCTGCTCTCAAGAATATTTTTATAAGAATAATCACCGAAGGTATATTTGAAATCAATCCCGGCCTGATTTGTAACATCCGTAAATACAATGCTTTTCTTCTGAGCTGATGACTGAAATGAAAAAGCTGTAAGGTAAACCGAAAGAGTCCATATTAACCGCAAAGTACGCAAAGGAGGCGCAAAGTGCGCAAAGTTAATTTCTATCATAAGCTTTAACAGCATTAATATATTCATCCGCAGTGACTACTCTTGTATTATATTCCCTGTTATATTTCTGCAATTCAGGATCGTTCGGATAGGTGTCACTTTCAGATGGAGGATAGCTTTTCATTCCATGGAAGGGGAGAGGCAGCACCGTGCTGCCAAACGCTGTATTTAAATCGCCGTCTTTTACCCATCCGACGCTGTGGATCAAAAAATCCCTCTTCCATCCTTTAGCCAGCGGAGGCAATGAAGATGCATTAAACTCAACGGTAGTTTCGTCGCCGGCATTG
>JBGPAF010000273.1:0-3653 GCA_041480535.1 Bacteroidia bacterium | reverse complement strand
CAATACTTCCGGTTATAGGCTACACCGTGGAGAGCGATAAAAAAACACCAATTGAGCTTAACCTTATAGCGACATATATTATAAAGCCATTTCTTTCCCAGATTGAAGGTGTCTCATCGGTTGGTATTATCGGAGGAAAAACAAAAGAGTACTGGATAGAGCTTAACCAGCAGAAAATGACAGCTGTTTCAGTTACTCCTGAAATGATAAGCGAGATACTTAACCAGAGCCATTTTATAAGCTCAAATGGCTTTCTTTCTGATTACCGGAGGCTGTACCTGACAATCACGGATGCGGCTCTTTACAATCTTAACGATATCTCTGAAGCAGTGATCCGGAACGATGGCAAAAGAATAATAAGACTTAAGGATGTTGCAGAGATCAGTGTCCGCGAGAAGACAGAATACACACGAATTAATGCGAACGGCAGACAAGGTTTGTTAGTGGCTATATTAAAACAGCCAAACGCCAACCTTGTAGATCTCTCCAAAAACGTTGCTGATAAAAAGAACGACCTTGAGAAATTGCTTCCTGCGGATGTCCGCCTCTCTTTGTATTATGATCAGGCTGATTTTGTCAATGATGCGGTCAGAAGTGTAAATGACAGCATATGGATAGGTTTATTGCTTGCAATTCTGGTTGCAATTATGTTTCTGCGGTCATTCCGTGCCAGTTCCACAATACTGGTGACGATTCCAGTTACCTTGTTACTGACAGTTATAGTTCTTTATTGTGTCGGCTACACTCTGAATATTATGACTTTCGGAGCAATTGCTGCGGCAATAGGCCTGATAATTGACGACGCAATTGTTGTTGTCGAGCAGATACACCGGACACATGAGGAATATCCTGAAAGACCATCAACCCAGCTTGTTCATCAGGCTATTAATTATCTTTTCCCTTCTATGGTGGGATCGTCAATAAGTACTATTGTCATCTTTTTCCCTTTCATGCTGCTTAGTGGTGTTGCAGGAGCATATTTCAATGTCCTTACCAATACAATGATAATTACGCTTGTCTGCTCATTTCTTGTCACATGGATTGGCTTGCCTGTTATTTATATCTGGTTTTCCGGACTGAAACCTTTGTTCCCTGCGAAGAAGGAGCAGAAGATTAAAACCGTAAAAAGCAGGACATGGGTTAGCTTTTTCATTAAGAATCCGGTTATCAGTATCGTATTCCTGATCATTCTTGCAGGTTCAATAATCTATATTCTTCCAAAGCTTGAAACAGGATTTCTTCCTGAAATGGATGAAGGATCAATTGTGCTTGATTATAAATCGCCGCCGGGGACATCTCTTGATGAAACAGACAGAATACTTAATGAGGTTGAAAAGATAATTGTTTCCATCCCGGAGTTCGAAACATATTCCAGGAGAACAGGAGCAGAAATGGGATTCTTTATAACAGAACCAAATGACGGGGATTTTCTGATACAGCTGAAGAAGGACAGGAAACGCACCACTGAGGAGGTGATTGATGATATAAGAAAAAGAGTTGAGGCAACCCAACCGGCTTTGCAAATAGATTTTGGCCAGGTGATAGGAGATATGCTTGGCGATCTTATGGAATCGGTTCAACCTGTTGAAATAAAGGTATTTGGCAGTGATCAGGATAAACTTAATGAACTGTCGTCACAGATTGCCCTGGAAATTGAGAAGGTTGAAGGAATAGAAGATATCTATGACGGTATTTTAATTGCCGGTCCCTATATTGATATTATTCCCGATCATAATAAGCTTGCACAGTTCAATATCACTCCTGCATCATTTCAGTTCCAGCTTCAGACAATGATGGAAGGCAATATTGTAGGCAGTATCCCTGAAAAGGAACAGCTTGCAAATGTCAGGATGATCTATCCCAACAGTACAAAAAACGGACTTAACCAGGTTAAGGATCAGTACATCTTTCTGCCTGACGGGAAACTTAAGCCCCTGGCAAGCCTGGCTTCGTTCAATATTAAAAAAGGAGTTGCAGAATTAAAGCGGGAAAACCTGAAATCAGTATCAATTGTAACTGCAAGGCTTAATAACCGGGATATCGGGAGTGCAATTAAAGAGATTCAGGAAATTATTAACGCAAAATTCTTTCTTCCCCAGGGATATCATATAGAATACGGAGGGATGTACGCCGAACAGCAAAAATCCTTCAATGAGCTCCTGATGATTCTGGTATTATCAAGCCTTCTGGTTTTCGCCCTTATGTTATTCCTTTTCAGGGATTTCAGGGCTGCATTCACAATACTTCTAATTGCCGTTTTTGGTATTTCGGGAAGCCTGATAGCGCTTTTCATTACTAATACTCCGCTGAACGTCGGTAGTTATACCGGACTGATTATGATTGTAGGGATAATCGGAGAAAATGCAATATTTACTTTCCAGCAGTTTATGACAAATAGGGCTGATGGTTCAGTTGATGATTCTCTTGTTTATGCCATCTCTACAAGGCTGAGACCTAAACTTATGACAGCCCTTGGTGCTATCATTGCCCTGCTTCCTCTTGCAATGGGTATCGGAACAGGTGCTCAGATGAATCAACCACTTGCCATTGCAGTAATTGGCGGATTCATTATTGCTCTGCCTCTCCTCCTTCTCGTTTACCCGACTCTGCTCAGACTTGTGTACCGGTCAAAAAAATAGTTCGGTCAATAACTTTTACATCAGGCAATTAATATTGAATAATGAAAAAGTGCCATTGGGAATATTCAAAACTGCTTTTAATAATAGGCATATTCATATATACTGATTTGTACGCCCAGGAAGAACAATCAGAACCTTTTACAATCGGAGCTGACTTTTACAGCAGTTTTGTCTGGAGGGGTACCAGATATGGAACGGGTCCTGCTGTACAGCCTTCACTGGAATACGCTAAAGGTCCTTTTACAGCCGGTGCCTGGGGATCATTTGATTTCAGGGGATACCAGGAGACTGATTTATATCTTTCATTTGCTCTTCCTGCCGGCTTCAGTCTGGGCATAACCGATTATTATTTTCCCGATCTTAAATATTTTGATTACTCAAGAGAATCAGGCAGTCATGCTTTCGAAATAAATCTTGAATTGACGAAAGGGGGCTTAAATTTGAGTGCAAATTACATACTTAATGAAGCCGGAGGTGCAGAATCGTGCGGAAATGATTTGTATTTCGAGGCAGGATATTCATTCAAATATTGCACTCTTTTCATGGGAGCAGGTAACGGATGGCATACTTATAATTCGCTTACTGGTCAGAGCAATTTTAATATTTGCAATCTCGGACTTAAAGTATCGAAAAGCATCAAAATAACTGATTCGTTTGGCATCCCTGTTACAGGACAACTGATCTTTAATCCCGATAAAGAACAATTGTTTGTTGTTGTGGGATTCACATTGTAAATGAAGTCGCACAAAAATCAATTGAGGCTGTTTGGAAAGTCAAAATCCATTAACCGCAAAGATCGCAATCCCGAGTACTCGGGATACGCAAAGAACGCAAAGATCAGATATATAGTGTTTTAACTTTGCGAACTTTGCGCCTACTTCGCGTGCTTTGCGGTTAAAAAAGACTTTTTTAACAGCCCCGATGTATCAGGCTTAATTTCAATACTTTACATTCTGTTTTTCAGGAATGTCGAAAAAAAATACTAGTATCTATTTATTTTTTCTTGTAATCTTT
>JBGPAF010000272.1:0-3658 GCA_041480535.1 Bacteroidia bacterium | reverse complement strand
TCTTTTTTGAATTGATCAATGATTAAGTTTTTGCCGTATAAAAATAAATAGTTTTTTTTCAGATCAATAGGTTTATCGAATAAATTCTGTCAATTTTAACTTATAGAATTTGCAAATATTGTCTTTTTTATGTTAATTTTTAATTTGTGAAATAATCAAAAAGCTAACTTTGCGAACATGTTGTCAACAAGGATAAGATTTTTTGCAGCTTTTCTCATAGTATTTGTCTGCATACCCTCAGGAAGGTTATACTGCCAGGAAATAACCTCAATTGACACTTCAGATTACATTCTTCCGGCTTTTGATGGTGCACTTGAAAACAACCTGATGGTAGCTGCATCAAAAGGCTATGATCAGGAAATTGAAAGGTTGATATCCAAAGGTGCTGCTATTGACGGGGAATCAGAAGAAGGGGCAACCCCTCTGATTTTTGCCGTGGCGAAAAACCAGCTCAGTTCAGTTTTAACACTTCTGTCCCACGATCCGGACGTTAATAAAATGACTTTGAATAGTGAGACTCCTCTCATTATTTCTGTCAAAAATCAGAATACTGAAATTGCTGAAGCCCTTATCCGGGGCGGTGCAGATATCGATCTGGCCGATAAGTTCGGGGCCACTCCCCTTCATTATGCTTCACTCATCGGCAGTTTGAACATGGCTGACCTGCTTTTGTATTATGAGGCCGACTGCAATAAAAAAGCAAATGATGGTACTACTCCGCTTATGGCAGCAATATGGTCAGGATATGCAGACGTTTCGGATCTCCTGTTCCAGAACGGAGCAAACCTGGAAGCAAGGGATAACGCAGGATTTACTCCCTTGCTGATTGCTTCTCAGAATGGAGACACCCTGATGATGAACCTTCTTATAAAAGAAGAGGTTAATCTTTATGAAAAGAACAACTATAATTATAATGCCCTGGCTCTTGCGATCGAATCAAACCAGATACCAGCGGTTGAATTGCTCCTTGAAAAAGGAAATAAATGGACTTCACCTGAAAATAATGGAGTAAATCCATATACTGTGGCATCTGCGTTTGGAAGAAAAGATATTGCTGAGCTGCTTGAAAAGAAAAATGTTCCCGACCGGCAGGGTTTAAAAATAGACGAAATATCAATATCCGCTTCTACGAAATTTAACTTCAGGGATTATTTCACTGGAATGAGCTTTTCGTTTAAAGAACCGCTTATCAATGCAGGAATTGTTGCAGGCTTCGATATTAAACCCGTCTGTACAAGAATTCTTCTGGAAACAAGCGAGAATGCTTTTTATCAATACTTTGACAAAAGTGCAGTAGCGTTTGCGGGCATCTTCAAGGACTTCACGGTTTCAGAATCTCCTTCAGGAATGAAGATTATGTTTTCAACCTCTTTATCAGCCGGGTACAATTTTGGCAGCAAATTCAGAGGAACAAATATTGCTCCTGAGAATAAGTTCAGGATTATGCCTGCTGCCGGCTTGAAGTTTCAGAAGAAACATATAATAATAAAGGCTGATATTGAATACATGAATACAGATTTTTACCATATCGGCCCAGTATGGTTAAGAACAGGTATAGCGTATAATTCTTTCTTAAGCAAAGTCAGGTCACCAGGCAAAACTATCAGTTGGCATTGATAATTATGAAAAGTGTTTTCAGAATAATAATTCTTGGGATCCTTGTTATCTTTTTTTCATGCGAAGATCAGGGTTGGTATACAAACTGTTCTGACTGCACAACAACTGAACCGGAAAAGGCAATTCTGGTTATAAAGCTCAAAGAAACTGAATCGCTGGTGGTAATTAATGTTTATGAAGGTGAGCTTGAGGATAGTGTCCTTTATGGCTCCGCGATTTACGGGGGCTCAGAGTACAATTTCTCGGTTGGATTGAATAAAAAGTACACTGTAAAAGCAACATATAGTATTGATGGTAACACTTATACAGCTGTCGACTCAGCTACTCCACGGGTAAAATTTACCGAAACCCAGTGTGAGGAGGCCTGTTATTTCGTTTATGACAAGGAGCTTGATCTAAGGATTAAGTACACAGCAAAATAACAAACAATTCTTACTGATTTTTAAGCAATTCCTTCATATATAAAAAGAGGGACTCCGGCTGCTGCCTTTTCTTTAATAATTTTTATATCAGATTTTTTAAGTGGCTTCAAATCGTTTCTGAGGTTCAATGCAATTTTAAATAGTTCAGCTTCTCCTGGTGGGACTGCAGCAGTTACCGGGTGGGATAATGTGAACCTCAATCCCATTCTGATATCTTCAGGGGTTATAAGCGGTTCATACCAGCATTTTGGGTATTTCGACCGGTCAGCACCCTGAACCCAGGGGCCTTTTGCCATTGCTTTCAATGCAAGTATACCCATTTTCTTTTCCTGGGCGCGGGTCATTACCTGAGGGCCAAAATTCCCGGAATTCCATGTTGCGTAGTTGAAGGGGAACAAAATAGTATCAAAATCGAAACGGTTCATGAGAGCCATGGCCGCTTCAACTGAATGCGCGGAGAATCCTATAAATCTAATCTTCCCTTCCTTTCTTGCTTCAAGGAATGTCTCCATTGCACCGTCCGGACCCAGTATTGTCTCGACATCCTCAAGTGATGTGACGGCATGATGCTGATAAAGATCAAAATGATCGGTTCGCAGGTTTTTCAACGACTGCTCAAGTTCCGCACGAGCCCCTGCTTTTGTTCTTTCTCCGGTTTTGCAAGCCAGGAAAACACCTTTCCTGTAGGGTTCAAGTGCGGGTCCGAGTTTAATCTCAGCATCTCCATACGATGGAGCTACATCAAAATAATTAATACCCGAATCGATAGCAAGCTTTACCAGTGCTGAGGCTTCAGCCGGAGCTGCATTCATTACTACAATTCCTCCGAATCCGATTATTGACAGCATCTCCCCTGTCTGTCCCAGAGATCTTTTTTCGATCTTGCCAGGTACCTTCCTGCGGGCTATGGCACTAAGGTCAGCAGGGAAGAGACTAATCATAGGTGCTGCAATTGATGTTGTTCTAATAAAATCGCGGCGTTTCATATTAATAGTTTAATAATTTAACAGATATAACCGTTAAGATAGAAAATTGTTCCAGATTATCAAAATAAGATTTTCCGCTGATTTCGCAGATTTTTGCAGATCTGATAATTTTAATCTGAGTTAATCAGCGGGATCTGCGGGAAACATAAAATCATCAGAAACCTATATATTAATAACTGGTTTTGTCGTGTACACTATATCCGATTCTTTATAATATACTCTTTCGAGGAAGAGGCCGCTGGGTGGTGCAGTTAGTTTTGCCGGAATATCCGATTTATTCCTGAAAAATGAAACTACTTCTGCCGGCTTCAGATTTCCCCGTCCGGCTTCAACAACAACCCCAGTCATGCGCCGAACCTGTTTCCAGAGAAAATGAGAGCCAATTATATGTAATACAAGAAGATCGCCAAATTCACATACGGCTGCGTGTTTAATCTCTACTTTTGTGGAAATCTGCTCCTGTTTATCATCAGTAAATGACTTAAAGTTTTTCAATCCTACAAAATGTTTTGCTGTCTCATTCATTTTATTCACATCGAGCTGATCTTTAATCCACCAGACATACTTTTTACCGAATGAAGTCCGGCGGCGACTGATCTGGTAAATATAGCTTCGAGCAACAGCATCATGCCT
>JBGPAF010000271.1:0-3668 GCA_041480535.1 Bacteroidia bacterium | reverse complement strand
ATTGATTTTATTAACGGTAATCATCATTTCAACCATTTTCTGTACTGACAAATTCATATTTTGTGAATTTACGGCATTATTTTTAATTTAGTGTAAAAAATTGATTTTAATTTTCAGAAAATTATTCTGTTAATAAATTAACACTGAAATCTCATGGATAAGAATTTATAATTTTTAGCCTGATGAAGCTGTTTAGATTATTACCGATGAACACAATAAACAGGGAGAGCTTTAAAGGAGTTGATTCATTTGAGCAGTTTTAGACTAACCCGGGAGGAGATACAAAATAGTGTTGGAAGCTGGGTGCAAAAGCCGGACACCTGGACAAAAATTGGCCGGTAAGATCATACGTAACATAAATAACAAAACAACAATGATTTAAATCCGGATTTTGCACCATGAATAATGCCATTTTCGCCAAGAGCTACTTCCCTGACATCCGGTGAGTTCGGAAGCATTGTGATTATGATTTCAGACCGTAATGCCACATCTGAGGGCGACTTTCCCTCACTGGCTCCGGAATTCACAAGTTCCTTTACTGCACCTGAATTCAGATCGTACACAACCAGCTGATAACCTGTTTTAAGCAGGTTTTTTGCCATGGGCAACCCCATTATGCCCAGGCCGGTGAACCCTATCTTGTACATTTTACTATCTATTATAATTATATTGGTTATTAAATTGGTTTTAGAACCACTTTGACTGCTTTCCTGCTTTCAAGAAGATCAAAGGCTTTCTCCCACTGATCAATGCCAAACTCATGTGTTACTATTTTCTCAAGGTCAATCATCTGCTTGCCCATCAATGTGAGACACTTTTCCCACACATCCCACATATGGCTGAAATGACCTTTGAAAGTGACTGATTTTGAGATAAGAGGATCGAGACTGAAATTGATGGGTTGCCGCCCCCATCCAATCTTGGTAATCTGACCGGCAGGCCTGACGGCATCCATGCTAAGTTTCAATGTAGGGGAGCTCCCGGCCAGGTCAACCACCAGGTCGGCTCCGTAACCATCTCCGAGTGACAGGATTCTTTTCAACGGATCTTCGATTGAAGAATTGATTATGGCTGTAGCTCCGAACTCCTGTGCCAGCTTAAGACGGCTCTCGTCACCTTCGGTTCCGACAACCACAATATCACCTGCACCTGCCATCTGGGCCAGCTTTGCACTTAATATCCCGATAGGCCCGGGACCTATGATTACCACTACATCCCCGGCTTTGATATTACTGTTGGAGATCAGCGCTTTATATGCCACACAAAACGGTTCGGTAACTGAAGCAGCTTTCAGTGAAACATTGTCTGGGACATGGTGCAATATCCTTTCTGGCACTTTTACATATTTTGTGAATGCTCCGTCAACATGGAACCCAAATCCTTTTCTTTCCCTGCAGAGAGGGTAGTTGTTCTGCTTGCAGAGCGTGCATTTCCCGCAGAATTCTGCATGGGTTTCTGAAGTCACACGGTCACCCGTCTTAAATCCTTTGACTTCGGACCCGGCTTTTACAATAGTACCTGCAAATTCGTGTCCAAGGATAAAAGGACGTACAAACTTAAATACTGTGGTATTATTATGTAAATGCGGATCTGTTCCACAGACACCTGTATATGCGACTTCAACAAGGACATCCGTCTTCCCTGGTTCCGGTACAGGAACATCCCTCAATTCAGTCGCACCCGGTGCATCAGCATACTTGACAACAGCCTTCATTGTATTCATGGTATGGTATTATAGATTATTATTAATTGAATATCAGCATGGTAATCCAAATAACTATTCCTGCACTTACTCCCAAAATCAAAGTACCAGTGCTTTGAAGCTTATAACCGGTCTTCACATCCATTCTTGACATCTGGGTGACCACCCAGAAAAAACTGTCATTGGCATGGGAAACGACCATGGCACCGGAGCCTATTGCCAGCACGATCAGCGATTTTGCCACTTCAGAGCTGAAACCAAGCGATGACAGCAATGGAGCGATGATGGATGCTGTTGTTATTATTGCAACGGTAGAGGATCCCTGTGCGGTCTTTATGGTAGCTGCAATAATGAATGGCAGCCATATACCCAGATTTGCATTCGAAAGAGCACCTCCGATGGTATCTGCCAGCGATGAATTCTGCAACACCTTCCCAAAAGCTCCGCCGGCTCCTGTTATAAGGATAATTGTTGCAGCATTAAGCAGACCTTCTCCAACCCATCCTTCAACTGAGAAAATGCCCTCCTGTCTTTTCTTTGGAAGGAGAAACGCCAGCAATACGCCGATAAGCAATGCCATGGTTGGCTCACCAATAAAACCGAAAAACAGCTTAATTACTCCTTCTCCGAGAGGTTGTGTCGGGAAATCCGAAACAGATTTCAAAACAATCAATAAAATGGGTATGAAAATAGGACTCAGTGCCTTAATGGCAGATGGCGCCTCTTTCATCTTTGATGCTATCTCTTCCTCAGTAACATCCGGATTGGGATCTATGGGTACTCTGGCTGCAACTTTTATGCTGAAAATGTAGCCTGGCAGCAATGCGAGAAAACTTACAAGCAATCCAAAAAGAATAACCAGCCCAAGATTTGCTCCCAGTATGCCTGCAGCGGCGATGGGCCCGGGAGTCGGAGGAACCAGGCAATGTGTTGATGTAAGTCCCAGGCTTAATGCAATTGCGGAGCCTGCCAGGGAGATTTTCGCTGACTTGGAAAGTGCCTTATTCAGGGGTGAAAGTATGACAAAGCCTGAATCAGCAAATACCGGTATGGAGACAAGCCAGCCAATAAGAGCCATTACCAGTGGGACACGTTTTCTGCCGATTATTTTTAATATGCTGGCCGCAAGCGTATATGCTCCACCCGAATGCTCAAGAAAAGTCCCGATGATAGTCCCGGCAACAATCACAATGCCTATATAACCTATCGTACTCCCGAATCCGTTATTTATCGAAGCAACGATCTGCGGTAATGGCATACCTGTAAAGAGGCCAAATGCAATAGCGGCAAACAATAAAGCAAGAAATGGATGCAGTTTGATCTTTGTCGATGAAAAAATGATAAACAGGATACAGATCAGAAGTACAATTATTAACAGCATTGGGCTATCTTTTTACTTAAGCATTTCTGATCAGTTGATCAATTCACGGACTGATCTGACAATGTTATCTGCACTCAAACCGTATGCTTCGAGCAGTTCACCGTAACCATGTGCTGACTGGCCGAACTTATCTTCAATCCCGATTGCTGAAACAGGAATTCCGCTCCCGCGAAGGATATAAGTTATAACGCTTGCCAGGCCGCCGATCAAAGAATGTTCTTCAGCTGTGACAATCCCTTTTACACCAGTGGAAAATCTCTTAATGCCATTTTCATCTATCGGCTTAAGCGAACTGACATTTACCACTCTTGCAGAAATGCTCTCTTTCTCAAGCTGTTCCGCAGCCTGAAGAGCTTGTGAAACCATTATTCCGTTTGCAAAAATAACCACATCACTGCCATCCCTGACAAGGTAAGATTTCCCTATCTCAAAATCCTGGTCTTCAGGGAATACATCCGGCAGATCGTGCCGGTTGACACGCATATATACCGGGCCGTGATACTCACATATTTTTATGGTCATTTTTCTTACTTCAGTGCCGTCGGCAGGTACCAGAACTGTCATATTCGGAATAGCTCTCATAAT
>JBGPAF010000270.1:0-3671 GCA_041480535.1 Bacteroidia bacterium | reverse complement strand
ATTACTGGTGCTGAGGCGCTTCTTCGATGCCTGATTGAAGAGGGCGTGGATACGATATTCGGATATCCGGGAGGCGCCATAATGCCGGTTTATGACAAACTGCTGGATTATGAAGATAAGATAAGGCATATTCTTACCCGTCATGAACAGGGAGCTGCTCATGCAGCTCAGGCATATGCAATGGTGACAGGGAAACCCGGTGTTTGTTTTGCTACGTCAGGTCCCGGAGCAACAAATCTTATTACGGGAATTGCAAATGCTTATCTCGACTCGGTACCTGTAGTATTCATAACAGCTCAGGTAGTATCAAACCTTATTGGTACTGATGCCTTCCAGGAAACAGATATACTTGGCGTTTCCATGCCAGTTGTCAAGTGGAATTCCCAGGTAAAGAAGGCACAGGATATTCCTGAAACTATTGCCAAGGCATTTTATATTGCTGCAACAGGACGGCCCGGACCTGTCCTTGTTGACATTACAAAAGATGCCCAGGTCGAAAAGCTTGACTTTAAGTATAAGAAATGTAATTACATAAGGAGCTACAATCCCAATATACCTTTGCATACAAGAGAGATAGAATCGGCTGCCATAATGATCAACCATGCTGAGAAACCATTGATCCTTGCCGGTCATGGTGTACTCATTTCCGGTGCAGAAAAAGAACTTCTGGAATTTGCCGAGAAAACAGGAATTCCGGTTGCACTGACCCTGCTTGGATTATCCGCTTTCCCTTCGGGCCACCGGTTGTATGCAGGTTATCTCGGAATGCACGGAAACTATGGAGCTAACATGCTTACAAATGAGGCTGATCTGATTATCGCTATAGGTATGCGATTCGACGACCGGGTGACAGGTAACCTTAAAAAATATGCAAAAAATGCACGAATAATACATATAGAGATCGATGAGGCAGAGATCAATAAGAACGTAATTGTCGATCTTGAAATTAATAATGATGCAAAGGAAGTGTTGACAAATCTTACTCCACTTGTTAAGGGTAATAGTCATGAAAATTGGATCAGGGAATTCAGGATCTGTGACAAGACTGAATATGAGAAAGTTATCAAATCAGAAACCAGGCCGGATAAAGGTAGCCTTAAGATGGGTGAAGTTATCAGACTGATATCAGAACTTACTAAAGGAGATGCTATAATCGTAACTGATGTCGGACAGAACCAGATGTCAGTTGCCCGATACTATAAATTCTCCAATCCTAACAGCCTTGTTACTTCGGGAGGGATGGGAACAATGGGATTCGGACTTCCAGCATCTGTTGGAGCCAAGATCGGGAGGCCTGATAAGCAGGTTGTTGCTTTTCTGGGTGACGGAGGTTTTCAGATGACAATCCAGGAGCTGGGAACAATACTACAATACAAAGTACCGGTTAAGATCATAATACTGAATAACAGTTTTCTTGGAATGGTCCGCCAGTGGCAGTACATGTTCTACTCAAAGAGGTATGCCTCGACTGAAATGGTAAATCCCGATTTTGTCACAATAGCCAAAGGGTATAACATACCTGCAAAATCTATTTCTGAAAGAGATGACCTTAAAAATTCTCTTGCTGAGATGCTTGATGATAAGGGGCCATACCTGCTTGATATAAAAATCGATAAGGAGGCAAATGTTCTTCCTATGGTTGAACCTGGCGCTTCAGTATCGGAAGTTACTTTGACATATAAATAATAACTCTATGTAGCTCTGTGACATCTCTGTGGATCTCTGTGTAACAAAAAACTTACACTGAGGGACACCGAGGACTACAGAGGGACACAGAGGTAAAAAACGGAAATTTATGATGAAACAGGAATTCACAATATCTCTTTTTACTGAGGACCACATAGGTATCCTGAGTCAGATCACTATAATTCTTACCAGGAGGCAGATAAACATTGAGAGCATCACAGCTTCCGAATCTGCAGTAAAAGGCGTTCAGATGCTTACTCTTGTTGTTAAGGCAACTCCGGAAATGGTTCAGAAGGTTTCCCGTCAGATGCAAAAACTTGTTGATGTCCTGAAAGTTTTTGTTCATACCTCGGATGAAATAATATACCAGGAAATAGCACTTTACAAAGTAAAAACCAAAGGATTGATGTCCGGAAATATCATCGATAGTATTGTCCGCGGCCATAATGCCCGTATTCTTGAGGTGTCACCTGAATTCATGGTAATTGAAAAAACCGGGCATAAAGCTGAGATAAATGAATTGCTTCAACAGCTTGAACCTTGCGGAGTTTTACAGTTTGTCCGTTCAGGAAGGGTTGCTATTACAAAACAAGTTAAAGAGCTTAATGCCTATCTCGAGGAGATGGATGAAGCGAACCAGTATAAACCGGAAAAAGTTGAATCATATAGTTAATCACCCCCGCACCCCCTGAAGGGGACTTAATAGAACATTTTTAACTAATAACAAATATAAAACTTTAACAAATGGCAAAAATTGATTTTGGCGGAGTTCTTGAAGACGTTGTAACAAGAGATGAGTTTCCACTTTCAAAAGCACGTGAAGTACTTAAAAACGAAACTATTGCAGTAATTGGTTATGGAGTGCAGGGACCGGCTCAATCCATGAATATGAAAGATAATGGAATAAATGTCATTATCGGACAGGCTCCCGAGTTTAAAGCTGACTGGAACAAAGCCATAGCTGATGGTTTTGTTCCTGGCAAAACACTTTTCAACGTTGAAGAGGCCGCGACAAAAGGGACCATAATTCAGTATCTTGTTTCGGATGCTGCACAGAGAATTATATGGCCCAGGCTAAAACCCTGCCTTAAAAAAGGTGATGCCCTTTATTTCTCCCATGGTTTCTCAATAACCTACAAGGAGCACACAGGTGTCATACCTCCTGCAGATATCGATGTAATCCTGTGCGCACCTAAAGGCTCAGGAACAAGCGTAAGAAGGAATTTTCTGGCTGGTGCCGGAATAAACTCGAGCTATTCAGTATTCCAGGATTTCACCGGTAAAGCCACTGATCGCATTCTCGCCCTTGGTATAGCAATAGGGTCGGGTTATCTTTTCCCGACAACCTTCGAAAAAGAGGTCTTCTCGGATTTAACCGGCGAAAGAGGAGTACTTATGGGCGCACTCGCGGGAATTATGGATGCACAATACAAGGTCCTCCGCGAAAATGGACACTCTCCTTCCGAGGCTTTCAATGAGACTGTTGAAGAACTTACCCAGAGCCTTATCCGCCTGGTTGACGAAAAAGGAATGGACTGGATGTACTCCAATTGCAGTGCAACAGCCCAGAGGGGAGCACTTGACTGGCGCCCGAAATTTATGGCAGCTGTGCTTCCGGTTTTCGAGGAACTTTACAAAAGAGTGAAATCAGGCGAAGAGTGCGTAAGAGTATTGAAGTCGACAGGTGCTCCCAATTATAAAGAAGTACTTGATGCTGAATTAAAAGAACTTGGCAATTCTGAATTATGGAGAACCGGGGTTGCAGTACGGAAACTCAGGCCAGTGAAATAGAGGATTGCTTCTCTGCCAGCCGGCGGATCACAATGACGGTTAAACCTCCAAATTCCCCCTTTGAAGAGGGTAGGGGGATGTAAAAACAGAAACTTAAAACTAATAATCACGCAATAATGGAAGACAAGGTAATAGTTTTCGATACAACCCTCAGGGATGGCGAACAGGTGCCGGGCTGCCAATTAAACACAGTT
>JBGPAF010000269.1:0-3672 GCA_041480535.1 Bacteroidia bacterium | reverse complement strand
ATTGCCGATGCGGAAGGCTATACGCTTATGGCTGATTATGGTTACATGATGGCGTATGAGTCTCAGGTAAATGGTGATAATACGGAATTTATTTACCGGTTTGGTTTTATTAAAAATGGAAGCGCAACCGGTAACCAGAATGAGATGGGAGTGGAGAGGCGCATGAGGGATGGCCCTACCGAGATAAAAAATATTTATGGCGCCGGCTGCTCTCGTGGGAAACCCTACATCATCACCGGTCCATGAAGGAGGTAAATTTTCTGCTGCATATTTTAAATCTTCAATCGTCGCAGCCATTACCTCACTTTTAGGAGTCCTTGGTATAAAGGCACTGTCGGGATTATCAAGAAAATGTGGAAAATAAGGTACATCTCCCCATTTAGTTGTCAGCTCCAGATAGCAATATCCTTTTGCCAGCTTAGCTACAGCAATATAAGGCGCCTGTTCTTCCGGCGTGAAGGCAACATCGATCGATTTGGGTATCCCGTCAATTGCAAAATTTGCATTGTTAATTCCTTTGAAAAAACAAAAGTACCACGAATAGAAACCATACCAGGTAGGATCAGCAGTCCAGTGAAGCTGGTTAAGACGATCACCTACATTCCTTGAATAACTATCATCGGTAAAGATATCCTGCCAGGTCACCCAGTATCGCCTGAAATCATGAGGGATCTGCGTCATTATTGCGAAAGGTGACTGAGCAGCCTGCCTTGCAGAGGTTGCATTAACAAAGAAATTGTCAGCATTTGGGGCATCCTTGGGATATTTTGTCAACAGTTCATCTTCGCTACATCCATTGATAAAAGCTATTCCAAAGGAGATTATAATAAATAACAATAATTTATTTTTCATATTTCATTTTTTTTTATAGTAATAATATTAATTACATCAGAAGGAAACTTTTAAACCTAATACCCATGTTCTCGGCTGGGGGATTTTTGTTACCGGCTGCTGCCACATTCCCTGGTCCGTAACATCCACTTCACCTCCCGGATATTTGGTAAAGGTGTGAAGGTTCTCCACGCTTCCGTACACTTCGAGGCCTCTCATCCTCAGTTTCTGGCAGATATTGTCCGGAACCGCATATCTCAGGTTTAAATTAGCAATCTTTAAAAAGGATGCGTCTGATAACCAAAAACTTGTCGTGTTTGTAGCGTTATGTGCAAGGTCTGCTTTGGTTACTTTAGGCATATCGCCATTCGGATTTTTTGTAGCTTCCCATCGGTCAAGCACTCTTGTAATATCGTTACTGGTGTACTGGAAATAACCGTTTATATCGACCATTGTATTTAAACTAACTCCCTGAACACCATAGGTCACAACCTGAAGTGTCCATCTTTTATAGGTGACATTGCCTGACAGCCCGTATGTAAAATCGGGGTATTTCTTTCCAATAAATCCACGGTCATCTGCAGTTATCTTTCCATCTGGTTTTCCTGTCAGATTTCCATCTGCATCCCTCCCGTCAACATCGACGGTCCAGATATCGCCAAGCCCAATCGGGAAATCGTTATCAGGGTTGGTCAGATAGGGGTTACCATCTAAAATGGCCTGGTTTTTAATTATCCCATTCGATGTATATCCGAAAAAGCTCCATATGGGCTGACCTACTTCAAGGCCCCACTCTCTAATTTGACGACCTTCCAAATCGAGAACTTTGTTACGGTCTATCGAAAGATACCCGTTAATACCGTATGTAAAAGCGCCTTTATTATCCTGGTATCCGACAGTGAACTCAAATCCCTGGTTTTGGATTTTACCACCATTGATAATCGGATCTGAAGGATTAATCCAGCCACCTCCACCATAATATTTACCGGAGGATAAAGGAATTGGTTTACCATAAAGCAAATCTGTAGTGTGGGATAGATAATAATCAAAGGTGAATGTTATCTTGGATTGGAGAAAACTCGCATCAAATCCAACGTCATTTTTTCGAGTTGTTTCCCATTTGACATTTTTATTAACAGCTGACCCTAATGCGTAGCTTGGTCTGGCAATCTGACTGTTCATAGGACCCATCACTGCAGTATACATTTCCAATGTGGCATAGGTGGGATATAGACCAACATTGCTGTTCCCCAAAGTTCCGACACTTGCCCGTATCTTAAAATCATTAATTATGTTGAGAAGCGGTGCAAAGAATCCTTCCTTTGAAACTCTCCATCCGGCTGATACTGAAGGGAACACTCCCCAACGGTTATCTCCAACAAATCGGGAAGTCCCATCACGGCGAACTGAGGCCTGCACAAAATATTTCTCATTGTAATTATAACCAATCCTGCCGATATATGATACGAACGCCCAATCCTGGAATCCGTTGTAAACACTTTGATTTTCAAGCTGTCCCGCATTCAGATATTGGATCTGGTTATTTGGTGTACCAAAACGTGTTCCATTTAAATATTCATATTTATTTTCTTCCTGGGAATAAACAAGCAATGCTGAAACATTGTGTACAGAATTAAACGTTCTCTCATAGTTCAACATATAATCAGCTATCCAGTGAAAGTTATAGTCCTGGTTCTTGTAGACATGATTAATGCTTTGTGTTTCAACACTTAGTATATGAAGTTCAGGCACGAAAGCACTTTCCTGACTGTTTCTGTAATCAATACTTAACCTTGGTGTAAAGGTCAATCCTTTCAGAATTTTAACTTTCAGGAAAACATTACCTACAAAACCATAAGATCTGGTGGCATCTGTATACTCTTTCGCATAAATGAGCGGACCCACATCACCGCCTTCCATAGTGTAACATCTTACATAATCATAATTGATTATGTTGCCGGCTGCGTCTGTTTGATAAGGTCTTGAAAGAGGATTTTTACGTATGGCCCCTAAATAGGGATTGCCAACTCCTCCAAAACGGCTGGTGCTATATATGTTCACGGAATTTCCGAAATCAATAAAATCGGTGATTTTATGATCGGAATTTAAACGGAAACTTACTCTGTCAGCACCGGTGTTAAGTATAAGACCATCCTGTTTAAAATATGTGGCAGATGTAAAATAGGTGGACCTTTCATTGCCCCCGCTTACCGATAGATCATAGTTCTGTATTCTACCCGGCTGACCAACTGTTTTTAGCCAATCAGTATTAATTAATTGACCTTTAGAATCCTTAAACAGATTCATATCTACAGGATTCTGTGTCCCATAAGGTGATTGATCTAAAGCAGCTGGTCCAGCATTTACGTAAGATTCCTTATCTAACATCAGCCATTGGGTTGAGTTAAGCAACTTTGGCTTTAAGCCAGAATATTGCTGAACTCCCGCGTAAGCCTCAAAGGAGATAACTGGTGCGCCGCTTTTACTTCCTCTTTTTGTTGTTATCAGCACTACACCATTCGCAGCCCTGGCCCCGTAAATAGCACTGGAAGCGGCATCTTTTAAAATTGAAATTGATTCGACATCATTAGGACTAAGGCTACTCATATTATCCATAATCACTCCGTCAATAACATAAAGTGGGTCAGTAGAAGCGCCCCATGATTGCACCCCTCTGATTCTTATCTGCTTATCAGACCCCGGTTCACCGGAATTTGATATGATGCTTACTCCGGCAACTTTCCCCTGCATAGCGTTCAAAGCATCGGTAACAGGAGCCTTTTCAAATTCCTTGACGGACACTACTGAAACCGAACCTGTGAGATCTACCTTCTTCTGGGT
>JBGPAF010000268.1:0-3679 GCA_041480535.1 Bacteroidia bacterium | reverse complement strand
ATTCAACTTCAAGAGCATCAATAGCTTTACCTTTTTCACCAAGTGCTGAATAGATATCAGCAACACCAGAAGCACACCACCATGAATCCATGCATTTTTCAAGTTCTTTTACTATTTCCAGTGCTTTATCCTTCTCTCCGGCGCGTGCATAGGCGACACCCAGGCCATTCACGTAATCAGGACTTATTGCTATTCCTTTCTTGTGCGCCTCAATTGCTTCATAGTGCATTCCCATTTCATCATATGATGATCCCATTACAAAATATGCCATAGTATAATTTGGATCGAGCTGGAGAGTTTTACGTGATTCATTTATCGCTTCTTCAAAACGACCTGCAAAATTATAAAGCCAGGCCAGGTAGCCCTGGTATATAGTTTCAGTCGGAGATATTTCGACTGCCTTTTTCATTTCTGAAAATGAATCCTCGATCTTGAAGTCTCTTGAATAACGGGTACCAGGGATTAAAGAAGCACAATATAACCAGCCTAAATGGCAGTGGGCAAAGGCATCGTTGGGATTCAGCTTTATTGCATGTGTTAAATATTTTTCAGCCTCATCAAAATTCCAGCCGTGGTATATATTCCAATGACCAATAATTGCATAAGCATCTGACTGCGTTGAATCCAATTCAAGAGCTTTAAGTGCATAATCTCTTGCCCGGTTAGGAGCATCTACCCCAATACCGGCTCCATGAGATGATTCTCCGTACCCTCGCGCCAGTCCGAGATAAGGTAATGGATCCAAAGGATCTATTGCCATGGCTTCATTGTAGTACTTTAATCCCTTTTCAAATCCTTCAGGGGTCATAAGTTTCATATAATAATCTCCCAGTCTGCAGGCTTTTAATAGATCTGTGTTATGTTTTGGAATAAGAGACATGTTTTTCGATTCCTGAGCTGTCAGTTTAATCTGGGCAGCTTCAACAATTTTATTTATGATATCACGGTAAATCTCACTGATGTTATTCCAGTTGTAAATGAATATTGAACTCCATATATTTCTCTCTTCAGGAAAAGCTTCAATTAATCGTACCTCAACCTGAAGATTGTCTTCCGTTCCTTTCATCGTGGACTGAATTATGTTATTTACACTTAGCTTCTTAGCTATTTGCTGAACCGGCTCTTCACTATTCCTGAATTGCAGAGTAGATTGATCTGGTCTTACAATTAAGCTACTGACACCATTGAGCTTTCCACTTATATCACTCTGAATGGCATCAGCAATGTACTGAAGACCAGAATTTCCTGTGAGATTTGATACAGGCAAAACTGCTATTGCTTTTCTAATTATATCGGAAGATGCTGTTTCGGATTTTGTTTTGTTGATTAATCTGGGAACAAAAATTAAAAGCGATGCTAACAGGAGTATGCCAAGTGATCCATACAGGACGGTTTTCCGGGAAAGGCGCTTGCCTTGAACAGTTTTTTCAGGCATTGATGAAGTCTGAACATCGGTATATCCAGGTGTCGTACTTGTCTGATATGATTTTGTCGCCCGTTTTTTAGGATCAGGATGCAGTCCATAAATTACATCCTTGACTGCATTTGCTACTTTATTGATCTGATCGCGGTAATAGGTTTTATTGAGATTCTTATCCGGATTATCTGCAGATTTTAAAGGCCTGTTGACACCTGCGCTCGAGTAGATAAAATCAATAGAGCGGAGTCTGCAGCCCATTTCATTTTCAATGAGCTCAGTATCCGAAGCATCCAGGTCATGTATTTTAACTGGAATAATTCTGCTGCACACATTGCCGCTTGCCAGCTTTATATCCCTCCCAAACTGATCCTGGCCGGCCATTTTATTAAAGGCAACAAACTCATTCTGCCAGGCGAAGCTTTTCGGATCGCAGTATGTCTGAGAAATAATTGGAATGAAGATCAGTGATTTGAGCTTATTCTCAAGACTTTTGTCGACATTATGGATCTCAAGTAATCCATCACTTGGATTTTCATCGAAATAGATTGAGACATCCTCTTTAAAGGTAGCCTCTATTTCTCTTTTAAGATGGTCAATAAATTCTGTCACCCAGCCGTCATACTTGTTGTCTTTCTGGCGGTAACTGATGAAGATGTCATACTCGTAACCAGGGATAATGCTAGCCATTGTAAATAAGGATTTTATAATAACTTTTCAAAGATCTGTCGTATTCAATACCAAAGTTAAGACTTAGTAAGGCTAAAAGCAAAAAATAATTCATCTGCCGGCAAACAGCTTCTATATACCTTCGACCTCCGGTTCTTTCTCCTTAAAAATCAGGTACCAGTTACCATTCTCAATCAGTGCCTCTTTGCCGATAACAAAGAACAACTCTTTAAGATATGATTGCTTCTCAGTAATGTCCATCGGCAGATCATTCACTTCATTTATCTTCGATTCAGCCCTCTGGTAAATAACATGCATCAGTTCGTACTGATTCACCAGCGGCTCATAACCTTTCATTTGGATATAAGCTTTGATCAAAGCAAACACTCCTATTAATGTGCCAATAATTACCAGCACCCAGTTCAGGTAATTGTTTGTTTCATAGAATTCCCCAAAAATTACGATAGATCCCAGGAGAATGAATGCAGTTACAAAGGATATATTTGAAATCATGTGGTAAAAGCTTATTTGCTTTGTCATCTTCCTGATTGCTGATTCAAAGAAACCAGCCTGATTTTTTACCCAGTTTTCTGTCAGATCATTTATGGTTTCTGAAGATATTGATCCGTTATGGTAGGAAATACCGTAGACAGCTGAAAGAATATGCTTTACCCAGGTGAATTCCTTCCGGTGTATCCGTAAAATATAATCGGATACATTTCTATTTATTCCTGCGATATTCCAGTAAAACTGAATCCTTAAAGCTTCCGCCAGAGTCCTGTTATATAAATATTTTTTATGATTGTTGGTTGATCTTGAATAAAAATAAACAAGTGTGGCGCCGACAAGAATAATCATTGCGATGACCAGGATCCATCTCTCGAATATAATGTTGGAATAAGCCTCAAGAGCAATGATTAAAAACAAACCCAGTAAGAAAAGGCAAATTGTAATGAGAATATCTCTTTTCCTGAAGTGTGATGACAATAAATCCATTATGGAATACCACTTTAAGATCAATTTCTGAGGCGTACTGAGTTTTTCAGGAGTGTGAAACAGATAAGACTGCGATTCTTCAAATTCGGTCTGTTCAATATTAAATGAATCTGAATTGATCTCTTCGATTTTTTCGAGGGCATCTTTTAATACAGGATCTTCTAAAATATGATTTAGCGATAATGCTTCCTTATTACTGATACCCGGGGAAACCTGATATGGTGATTTTGCCCTTTTACTGGGTAAAATAAAAACTGTCCCGTCGTACTCAAATGTGCTTTCAGCCACAGTATCATCATCCCCTGTGATTTTGTGTTTTACAATATCAGCAGTTCCTCCCTTTTTGCCTGCTTCTCCATCCCACAAAGCAATCAATATTAATGAACTGTCTGCCACAAGCTTGCCAGTTTTTAAGTATTGCTGGGGCCTGTCAATTTCTTTGCTATCATCATACCCTACGCAAAAACTCCTTTTTGCCTTTTTCAACAATTCATCAAACTCCCTGTCAGATGCTTCGCTGAAGTCATTCTTATACTCTTCTGTTTCAAACGGCATAGGAACGATTAGTTCAAATCTTTCTTTAAAGTCTTCATTCTT
>JBGPAF010000267.1:0-3709 GCA_041480535.1 Bacteroidia bacterium | reverse complement strand
CCGGAATTAACAGTCTGTTTTTAAGTTTTATACGTTTTTGTAATCGACCGGCCAGATATGGTCAGGACATGCGGTTCTTGCAGACAGATAAAGATTAAAGGAAATTTTGGAAACATGAAATAGCAACATTATGGAACAAAAAAGTCAGAAAGCACTTATCAGTCTGTTGTTCATTGGAGTATTGATGGGCGCACTTGATATATCAATTGTCGGGCCTGCCATACCATCAATTGAGAGTTATCTTAAGCTCGAACCGCGATTTTCAGGCTGGATATTCTCAATTTATGTATTGTTTAATCTGATAGGCATTTCATTATTCGCCAGGTTATCGGATTTTTTTGGACGAAGGAACATATATGTTACAGCACTTGTAGTTTTTGCAGCGGGTTCACTCATTGTATCATTGTCTCATAATTTCAATGCACTGCTGATCGGAAGAGCCATCCAGGGTTTTGGAGCAAGCGGGATCTTTCCTGTAGCATCTGCACTGGTTGGTGATCTTTTCCCGCCTGAAAAACGGGGCCGAATACTGGGATTAATCGGTGCTGTGTTTGGTCTTGCTTTCCTTATGGGTCCGTTTATTGCAGGTGTGCTGTTACGGTATTTTGAGTGGCATTTCCTGTTCATTATAAATCTCCCGGTATCATTGGTTTTGATTTATTACAGTTTCAGGATACTGCCATCGGTACCAAATACCAATGTGTCAAAGATTGACTGGGGTGGTATCGCTGCGCTTGGGATAGCTCTTGCAGGATTCACTTTCAGTGTGAACAATATTGATGCAGCTCACTTGAAAACGAGTCTGCTTGATCCAAAGGTCATAATGCCTTTTCTTCTTTCGCTCTTTTCATTTGGTGTGCTTCTGATGACTGAAAGACGTGTTAAGGATCCGATAATTAAATTCAGTTTTTTCAGCAATCGCCAGATCATTATTGCCGGTATAATAGCAGTTGCCACCGGAGTTGTACAGGCCTGCTTTGTTTTCATTCCTAAATTTGTTGTGCAGAGTTTCTCAGTCTCCCCTTCAGCTGCAAGTTTCATGCTGACACCTTTTGTCCTGGCAACAGCAATCGGATCGCCTGTATTTGGCAGGATGATAGATAAATACGGAGTCAAAAAGATTGTCATTACCGGGCTGCTGCTGCTTGCGGCAGGATTTTACATGCTTTCGCTTTCAGGCAGTCACAAAATCATTTATTATCTCAGCGGAGTGCTTGTCGGACTTGGTCTTTCAGTGCTGGCTGGCAGCTCCCTCCGCTATATAATCTTAAATAATACTTCGTCAGAGGACAGGGCGACCTCACAGGGAATGCTTACAATTTTTATCAGCATCGGGCAAATTACAGGTACAGCAGTTATTGGGCTGCTAATGGCATCGCTTGCCACCGGCAATGTGTTTGTTGACTTATTTACAGGTGTATCGGTTTTATTGCTGATGATGTTTGTTTTATCCCTCAGACTTGAAAGTATTGTAATTCAGAAACAAGCTAAATAATGCAGTATCCCACAGTCCCGTGGGACAGTATGCTTGTTGACAAGATCAATAAACATTCAATGAGACCTACAGTACCCGCATGACTAGCATGACGCAGAAATTTGTACTTCAGGCTGAAAGAATTAATAATTCTCTACTGCTTTACAAGCTCTACTCTTCGGTTCAGAGCCCTGCCCTCTTCCTTTTCATTACTGGCAACAGGAGCAGTTGGTCCGTCACCACAGGCTTTGAGACGTGCCGCATTTACTGAAATCCGGGAAACCAATGCATTAACTACAGCTGCAGCCCTATCCATCGAAAGTTTCATATTTGCATCAAATAACCCGGTATTATCAGTATGCCCCACTACATAAAGCTTAAGATTGGCATCGGCATTCAATAATTTGGTAATCTCCTGTAAAGTTGCCTGAGATTCCGGTTTCAATATTGATTTCCCGGTATCGAAATAAATACCATAAACAGCCACCTTGCCTGATTCCCTTATACTGTTTGCCATACTGCTGGCATCAGCAATCACATCCTGGTTCATCAGCTGTTTTTCGATTATATGAACAGAGTACTGACCATTTCCGGATGCTTCTACATGCGCCCAGGTCTCCTGACCGGTTTTGACCAGTTTCAATATTACATTCTGGATTCCTCCATCCTCAAATTCATAAATGAGCTGTCCTCCGACTTTTTTAATTGCATTGGTATAATTTCGTACGGTCTGCAATGGACTGGGGACCTGAACATTATTATTGAGGTCATACAGAATAAAAAGATAGTGACCCTCAGCAGCCTGGGTTTTGTTGTCACTGATCCTGAATTCATATTTGTCGAACTGAACATCATCATACCGGTAAATATGATAACCAGGCATCCTGGTAAACAGGGCCGGATCCTTGCTGCCTTCAGCATCTTCCTGTGCAATTAGAGGTGTGAAGCCGGCAAGTGATAATAGAAACAAACCAATTAGCTTTTTCATAGGTCAGAGTTTATGTTATAAATATTTCCCGATTAATAATTTCGTTTTACGGATACTTTTCTGTTCAGGGAACATTCTTCCAAAGAATTTTCAAGCCCTGATTTATAATAAGTTTTTAACTAAATATAAATTAAGATTATCATTATTTAAAGATACGAATTCCCATCGATTATTAGCCTGTATATACAATTCCTGCGGTTTTTATTAACCCACTACTCCCCTGCAATCCGGACTTGCGTAATATGGCTAATGCAAAGGTTTCGCTTTATTTCACAAGGCTTGCTCCTTCGCGGTGACAATGCCATCTAATTCACTAAATTTATACTCAAATTCAGAGTGAAATATGGACCACAATCTGAAAAAGCTGATAGCAGGGGGTGAAAATCAACAACTTGACTTTAAGTTCTGCGTTTCTGACAGCAGAAAGATTGCAAGGACATTGGCAGCTTTTGCAAACAGCGATGGCGGAAGATTACTTATCGGAGTAAAAGATAACGGAAGTATAGCCGGGATCTCGTCTTGCATTACTAACAAGACGCATGGTCATTATTTATTTTTCCGGACCGCTGGGGATGGTCCAGACTCCTATGGTCTGATTTAATTTGTGGCAGTTTGTACATTCACCCTGGTAAGCTGTAAGGTAATGGTTCTGATCACCTCCTGTCAGGTGTATGATATGGATCATAGAATCAAATGCCGGTGCTGACGCAGCTCTGGCTTTGTGACAAGCAAGGCAGGCGGCCGGGATGTTTCTCCATGCTGCAGATGCCTGAGGATGTACTCCCTTAAGCGTAACACCGGCCGGGGCAGCTGCCTGAACTTTATTCAGCAGTTCCGGTTCTACACTTTTAAACCACCCTGTCATCATTGTGCTGATCCGGGCATCAAAATTGAAATCCGGCTTATTGACATGACAATCCACACATGCATTCGGAAATTTGTCATCTGTTGTCAAGCCGGGAATTTTCCTTGCAGCAGGAGGCTGCTGCTGTTTGACCTCCACTCTAGGCTCCTGAGTTTTCTCCTGTGCAAACAAGCTGCCTGCCAGTGCAATGCAGATAAAAAACGTCAAATATTTTTTCATGATTCAATGTATATGTTAACAGATAAAAGATTCAAAGACCAATTTTAAAGTTATACAAGGGAAAAACAAAAATCAAGTATATTTTAAAAATTGTCGTGCGGCTTCGATGAGTACAGCCATAAATAAAGTAAATTACTTCAGTTTGTATTGCCATTATCTAATG
>JBGPAF010000266.1:0-3719 GCA_041480535.1 Bacteroidia bacterium | reverse complement strand
TCCTGAAAAAGGCAGTCGATATGAATTGCAACCTTATTATAGTGCATGAGCCATTGTACTATAATCATCTGGATCAAACAAAACAGTTTCAAAATGATCCGGTATTTCTTGAAAAACAGAAGTTTATCAAAGATCACAACCTTGTAATCTGGCGGTTTCATGATTATATTCATAGTATCGAACCTGACGGTATATTATCCGGGATGGTACTGAAGCTTGGCTGGAAAGGCTATGTACTAAATAATAATCTCGACCAGTATATTTTACCGGAAACTACTCTGGAAAAACTCCTTCAGGATCTGAAAAAAGTATTTCCAAAAAATGCATTCTATGTTATTGGCGATCCTGATTTGAAATTATCGAAAGTAAGACTTGCTCCGGGAGCACCTGGCAGTAATTACCAGATAACACTACTGGAGAAGGAAGACGTCGATGTTCTGATTGCCGGTGAGGTCCCTCAATGGGAAACATACGAGTATATGCGTGATGCTGTTGAACAGGGGAGGAAGAAGGCGATCATCTTTCTCGGACATATTAATTCGGAAGAAGCAGGTATGGAGTATTGTGCTGACTGGCTTAAAGTTTTTATAAAGGATATTCCGATCCATTTCGTAGAAAGCGGACCATCATTCTGGTCCTATTGACCGGGGGGAGCTTTAATCACGGAGATCGTAGAAATACGAAGAAGAAAACTGTTTAAATATCTATCGTATTAATATTTAAATAATTGTGAGAAAAATAGTTATTGTTTTAACGATAATATGCCTTGCCTTTGTTTCAAATGCATGGTTGATTGATAACAATCCTAAATTCAGGGTTATCGCTTTTCATGACGGAGAGAGTGACCAGGCACATATCAGCTTTGTGAATGAAGCTAATAAATGGTTCTCTGAAATGGCGTCCAGGTACAGGTTCACCTATGAGTCTACGAGAGACTGGAATAACCTGAATCCTGAATTTCTTTCGCATTATAATGTAGTTGTCTTCCTTGATGCACGTCCGGATTCGGCTTTTCAAAGAGCTGCATTTCAACAATATATGGAAAAAGGCGGTTCATGGATGGGGTTCCATTTCGCAGCATTTGCCCTGACTCCCAGCGCCTTCCCCCAGAACTGGGACTGGTATCATAATGAGTTCCTTGGATCAGGTCAGTACGTAAGCAATACATGGCGGCCAACCTCTGCAGTTCTAAGGGTGGAGGACCGGAAACATCCTGCAACCCGGCATCTTCCGGTGACATTTGTTTCTTCACCAAATGAATGGTACAGATGGGAAAAGGATCTCCGGACAAATCCTGATATTAGGATCCTGTTATCAATTGATTCCACAAGCTTTCCTCTCGGTACAGGTCCTAAACTGCATGAGATCTGGCACAGCGGCTATTACCCTGTAGTATGGACTAACAAAAAATATAAAATGCTGTATATCAATATGGGGCATAACGATATTGATTATGAGAACAAGACCGGTAAAGAGCTCTCATTTACTTTTAAGAACAGGATTCAGAATAAATTGATAATTGACGGATTGCTTTGGCTGGGGAATCGCAATCTGATCCTAAACTACTAAAGCTAAGTCCATCACAACACCAGTGTTTGTATGGAATGAGGCAGGCTCGCAATTTCAGCCGCATTCCTGCCAATACATAAATTGTAAACTATTTTTTTATTGCTCTGATTCATCACAATAATTGCCACTTTCCCGTCCTCATTAATAAATCCTGCCGTCAACAGCTGGCTGCGGCTCGGAGCACAAAGGATCCGTTTTGCTCCCGGCCTGACGAACTTTGAAAGATGTCCGATGTAATAGTATGAATTTGTATAAATAAGTTCACCTGTTTTTGTATCTGCATGCACCGGGGCAAAGCAGAAATTTCCGACATGGTTGGGCCCGCCGGTTTCATCAAGCAGGATGTTCCAGTCGGTCCAGCCAACTGTTCCGTTATTAAAATCATTGATCATTGACTGGCCGTATGATTCTCCAAGATCCCATGCATAATAACGGCTCGCATCAAACGGACCCCTGCAGCCTTCAGTAAAAAGAAGATTCTTATCCGGATATGCATTATGTACAAGACCGACATTGCCATACATCTGCTGGCCGCCGGTCCAGTCTTCGTACCAGTGAAATCCCATACCCCAGGCATATTTTGAAGCCACCGGGTCATCGAAAATTGTCTGAGCCCTTTGAAGAATCAGATCGCGGTTATGATCCCAGACAATTATTTTTTTATCTGATAAGCCCTCTTTCTCCATTGTGGGCCCAAGGAAGTTTTTCAGGAAATCCCTTTCATCTTCAGCAGAATAAATGCACGATTCCCATGTCTGGGTTGCCATCGGCTCATTCTGGACCGAAATGCCCCATACGGGAATACCTTCTTTCTCATAACTCTTAATAAACTTAGTAAAATAAGTTGCCCATGACTGGTAGAATTCAGGTTTCAGTTTTCCGCCATGAAGTATATCGTTATTGTCCTTCATGAACGCCGGAGGGCTCCATGGGCTGGCAAAGAGTGTTAGTTTCCCGCCGGCGGTTTCAATTGCCTGTTTTATTAAAGGAATTTTGAATTGTCTGTCATGATCAATATTGAATGATCCAAGCTCCTTATCTCCTTCATTTACATAGGTATAACTACCGCTTGAAAAATCACAGCTGTTGATGTTTGTCCGTCCAAGTGTGTAGCCGATCCCCTTTTTAGCTGAATAATATGCATCTAAAAGCTCTTTCTGTTTATCATCCGGCAGTTTTGCAAAAGTCTCAGCAGCAGCATCTGTCAACGCTCCTCCGATTCCAAGTATTGTCTGGAATGTCTTTTCGGGATTAACAAAGACATAAAACTCTGTCTCCTTTGTTTGCTCAAGTACCTTAAACTGAGCTGTGCCAGTCTGCGAGAGCCTGTAATAAGTGCTGTCAGCGGTTGTATAAACTGTAATATTCTTCCCGTCTGTCGTGAAATTATTAACAGTATCTGAATCTGAAACTAACTGAGGATTTTTCGGGCCGCACGAAGCCAGAAGCAGGATCGAAATCAGTAAGAGTGTGTTTTTCATTGTAATAGGCGACTTAAGTTGACAATGTTACTCAGTTTTACTAAAAAAGAATAATCCGGTTGATTCCTCGCCTGCAATGCTGTTTTTGAAGCTAATGGTGAGGGTTTTGTTTGCGATGTCTGCTTTCCATGTCTCTTGCGAAATGAAATCTTCGGAACCACCATCCCTGTTAAAAGTTATAGTGGATTCAACAATCACAGATCCATCCACATCTGAAAATGAAGCTTTTGCTTTACGCGGCATGTCATAGATTGTAATGTTAAATTCTTTTCCATCAAGTGTAAGGTTTTCTGTAAAAGGGTATTCCTGTCCGTCTCCGGTATCATAATACCGTTCTGTTAAAAGGCTGTCACCTTTTATCTGGACATCGATCCTGACCAGGTTAGCATATTCCACCATAGTTGATTTGGCAATGTTCAATTTCCAGCTGCCGTTAAAGTCAGCTTTTTGACCTGACACTTGGAGTGCAGATACAATGGTTAATGCCATAAAAAGCACAAAGAATATCGTTCTTTTCATAATGATTTTATAAAATTTATGTAATTACTAATTTGTTTTCATTTTTTCAGATTCCTGCTACCACCACATTGTCAAATACCAGGCTCGGGAGTCTTGCCTGGCTGTAAATCCAGGGATCATTAGCAACTTCCACAAGTTTATTCCAGAAAT
>JBGPAF010000265.1:0-3720 GCA_041480535.1 Bacteroidia bacterium | reverse complement strand
TACTTCCAATAATTGATATTGACCACAATATATATTATCCTGTAAATATTGGTGATCAGACCTGGATGGCTGATAATCTGAAGGCAACCCGTTATCCTGACGGTTCAATAATTCCACGGATTGAGGAACGTCTCACATGGTTTGACTTTGCATTGTATACCAGGGCCTACTGCTGGTATGACAACTATGGCTCCATTGGCGCTACATATGGTGGTCTTTACACATGGCCGGCAGCTATGAATATTAATTCAGAGAGCGATATCAAACCGGGTAACGTTCAGGGTGTTTGTCCTGACGGCTGGCATCTGCCAAGCGATAGTGAATGGAAACAGCTTGAGATGTTCCTTGGAATGAGCCAGGCAGAAGTCGATGGAGAGGAGTGGCGTGGAGAAGATGAAGGCGGCAAGATGAAACATGAAGGAATACAGTGTTGGACAAGTCCGAACACCGGATCAACCAATGAAAGTGATTTCAGGGCACTGCCCGCAGGATGGCGTGATGGTGCCGGCTATTTCAGGAATCTTGGAACATCTACCCGGTTCTGGTCCTCCTCGAAGAGAGGTGATTACGCCTGGGTACGGCAGCTGGATTATAATTCTTCCCGGATATATCGTGGCACCAAAGGCCTCTATGAAGGCATTTCTATCCGCTGTATCAAGGATTAATTAGCAAATTTCAGTAACTTATTCCCAGCCCTCGGATCGCCGGGGGCTTTTTTACATTTGATCCTCCCACCTGCACTGATCATCCTGGGCATATTTTGAATTATAATCACCTGTTTAAATAAAATTGAATTCAGCAATCTGCTGGTGTAACTTTGTATAAAAAGATAATAAGTACTGAAGGTTCATTTATACGCACATTTTGGTATGATATTGCACCCCATGCAAGTGCGCTAGTCCCGAAAAATCGAAAATCTTTGATTTTCAGATTTTTCGGGGATCTTCGCCACATTATACGTGGCGGGACCAACTGCGCCACACCCCGGTGCTTCCTCCGTAGCTTTAGCGAAGGAGGACTTTAACACTGCAAAAATAATCATCTATTCCGATTATGTAAAAATGTGGACATGCATATAACCGGCAAATAATTATATTTGATCCGGTTTCTAAACAGGTAATTTTTATTTCATGAAAGGAAGTTCAATAAACCGCAGGAAGTTCTTTACAATCCTTGGCGCCGGAGGGGCAGCACTGGCTGCAACTCCTGTTATTGGACTGGCATCTGAGATTCAACAGGATCAGGGTAAACCGGCTACAAATATCAGCGATGCCGGAAAGAAACCCAGGACCGCGGCTTCTATGCCCGGGAAATTTCCCGGGAAGGTTATACTGGTGAAAAATCCAGCTGCTGTTGTGAATGATGTGCCGGTTGAAGCTGTCGCATACCTGATGCTTCAGAAATCAATGCTTGAACTGACTGGAAAGAAGAATATTAAGAAAGCATGGAGAATGTTCGTAAAACCGGGTGAAAAAATCGGACTTAAAGTCAACCCTGTTGCCGGCAGCCTCCTCTCAACAAGCCACGCGGTGGTGAAATCTGTTGTTAAACAATTAACAGAAAGCGGAATAGATAAGAAAGACATTATTATCTGGGACAGGAGGGATATGGAATTAAAAGATGTCGGATTTATAAAGGATAATTATCCCGGGATCACAATCAGAGGCACCGAACTGATGGATGAGAAGGGTTCTTTCACTGATGAAAACGGGAAACTGTTAGGGGAGAGGAACATTGATAAGGAATGGTATTACTGGGCTGATGTGGAAGGGGAATATGATGCAGAAACAATGCCATATATGATCAACGGAGGTAAGTTTTCATATTTCACAAAGATCGTTACCCGGGAGGTTGATAAGATTATCAATATCCCGGTTCTCAAAAACGCAGGCGGTTCAATAACAAATGCAATGAAAAACCTTGCTTTCGGAGCTGTCTCAAATACCGGAAGGCTTCATGCAAAGCTCTGGAATGATACATGTGCAGAGGTTTGTGCTTTCGCTCCTTTACGAGATAAGGTAGTCCTTAATATCTGTGATGGATTGCGGGGCTGTTTTAATGGCGGACCAGGTGCAAATCCGCAGTTTATTTGCAACTATAACTCCTTGCTGGTTTCTTCCGATCCGGTCGCGATGGACAGGATAGGTTATGACATTATTGCTGAAAAAAGAATAGCTGAAGGTCTGCAGAAAGCTCCCTCACCTGAATCCCTGACATTTCTGACGATGGCTACAGCTCTGGGACTCGGGGTTTCTGATAAAAGTAAAATCGATCTGAAAGTGTTTGAAATGAGATAAGTTATGGTCAGACACCTGCTTGCTTCTATCTGTTTTTTACTTGGTCTTCCGGCTTGTTTTTCGCAGGTTCCGGAAGATTTTCCATCAATAGACAAAAATGATTTGCCAGGAGTAAAGATTTCTTCTTCGAGGACATTTAACGGCACTTCCCTCTTTGGCTATATCGACGGCGGCGCTGAACTTTATCTGGAGTATGGTTTTTCAGTAGTGTCGGTAACAGAGATCACTTTCAAGGATGGAAAATATAAGACTGAAATATATAAAATGAACGGACAGGAGGAAGCATTCGGGATCTTTTCAGTATCGAAATACCGTTGCGTCAACATGCCGCCACTGTCAAAATTCACCTGCCAGACAAAATACCAGCTTCAGATATGCAAGGGTCCTTACTATATAAGTATCATAAACAGGACAGGAACAAAAACCGACAGCATAGCTTCAGTCACGATAGGGAAAATTATAACAGACAAAATCAGGGATGAGGAGGTGGACCTTTCAGGGTATTTGCCTGGAATTCCTGAAGAAACTATACAAACAAAATGCTTCGTGGCAAAAGGAAGACTTGGTATTGTAAACGGATCACCTGATCTGGAAGACTTTTTTCGGGGATTAACCGATTATACTGCAGTTATTGTTAATGAGGATGCAAAAAAGCTCATTTCATTAAAGTTCAGGAACAAGGAATCATATCAGAAGTTTCTTGAGCTTTATCATTGGGAGGATGTTAAGCCTGGAGTTCCCGGAGTTGTAAAAAAAATTGCTGATTGCCATTTGCTTATTGAATTGCCCGATTAATTTTGCAGTGACTGAAAAAATAAATTTTATGGATATTTTCAAGCCCCTTGATCTTTCAAAAGATGCTCCGAAACCCGATGCTGAAAGTATTGAAAAGGTGCGCTGCCTGATAATAGGTTCAGGTCCGGCAGGTTACACAGCTGCAATTTATGCTGCGCGGGCAAACCTTAAACCTGTTCTGTATACAGGTCTTCAGATGGGAGGACAGCTGACTTCCACAACAGATGTAGAGAATTTCCCGGGTTATCCGGATGGAGTTACAGGTCCGGCCATGATGGAAGATATTAAAAAGCAGGCTGAACGATTTGGAGCTGAAATCCGTTTCGGGATTGCTACGAAAGTCGATTTTTCAGGAAAGGTTCATAAGGTTACAATCGATGAAAATAAAATTGTTGAAGCAGATGCAGTAATTATTGCCACGGGAGCCACTGCAAGGTATCTTGGACTGGAAGCTGAATCGCGTTATTCAGGCATGGGAGTTTCAGCATGCGCCACATGCGACGGATTCTTCTACAAAGGAAAAGATGTAGCTGTTGTTGGTGGTGGAGACACTGCAGCTGAGGAAGCAACCTATCTGGCAGGTTTATGCCGTAAGGTATACCTTATCGTTCGAAGAAATGTTCTGAGG
>JBGPAF010000264.1:0-3726 GCA_041480535.1 Bacteroidia bacterium | reverse complement strand
TATAGCCGGATATGACCTTCTCTACACCCGGAACTTTTTCAAAATCAGACTCTACACACCAGAAACAGCCGCCGGCAAATGTGGCTATTTGGGTCGTCATATTTGTTTCTTTCATTTGACTTTTCACCTCCCGTTGGTCGCTGCCTGAACTCTGACATCCCACTATAAATATAAGTGATATCAAACTTAAAAGGAGATTCTTCACTTTACCCTCCTTAAATAGGAATTATACAAAATTAATTTAAGAACTATCCGCTGATTGTCAAATAACTTTTCTATAATTAAAATAGTGAAACTCCCCGACCACAGGGCCTGGCTTGCGGGATGCGCTCCCGGTCAACAGCGGGTTAGAATATGGTTTCTATTCTGAGAAAACTCGCGATTGATGAAGGGAAGGCTTGAAGCTTATTTCACAAAAGTGTAAAATATATCATCATTTTCCTGCAATTTTGATTTAAGCAAATCCTTATTTGCCGGATTTAATACTTTTTATTAGTTGAACAGGATTTAACATCACGATTATCCCGGCACCGCTGAAGATTACTTTTTTCTGAATGCCTGCTTACCAAATTCAAAATCTGGATCACTTGATAATTATTTTACCACGGTCCAGATTACTCGGGATCACCGAGTTCAACGGAGTAAATCACGGAGTATAAAACAATATTCTTTATACACTCCGTGAGACTCCGTGCAAAACTCAGTGTGACTCCGTGTTAAAAAAGAATTTAAAAACAAAAGTCAGCCTAATTTCAACGTATTTAAAAACGTATTTAAAGCCGTCTTTTAATACGTTGATGAAAAATATTTTCCGAAACCGGTTTTTTATTTAATTTTGATTGCTTCTTCAGAATTTGAAAATGAAACCATATTACATATTAATTATTCTTTCAGGATTGCTTTTGGGTTGTTCGCAGAATTCCGGAACAGACAGGCCAGATAAAACTTCGGAAAAGAAAATCAGGAAACAGGTTTCTGCGGTTGCTGAGAAATATTTAATGAGCCAGCTTAAGGAACCTGAAAAAAAAATAACAGAAAATGGTTTAGTGACAATTGGCGATGACCAAAAAATGTACGTCATTGAGCCATCAAAAATATTTACCGGACTGATTGATGATGACCTTAAAAAAGATGCAATAGTCTCCGTATCAACTTTTCAGGGACAATTCCAGACTGTCTCCGAGCAATTGATAATTCTTAAATCTGAGGATGGTTTTAGGCTCGCCACCTCTGTTGAATCAGACATGAGGATTATCTCATTAAAAGACAGGATAATAACTGCCGATGTTCCCGAACATTCGCGCAATACTCCACTGTTTAACTGTCCGTCATGCTGGGAGGTGGTGAAGTATACGTTCAAAATGGGAGAGTTTGTGGAGGTAGAATAGGTACAGGGCGCCGGGCACAAGGCAGGGGAATGAATTCTGACAGATGACCGCTGATCGCTGAAGGCTGAGTTAAAAATTCCCGGCTGACTATCTATTATTATGTTCAAAAACAACAGCCCCTCCCCTGTTAATACCTGCCACAATAAGAGAAGTGTCTCCGTCAAACCAAAGGAGCGACTCAACCATTCCCTGAAGCAATAATCCACTTTCGGATGGTGGCAATATATCAAATGAGCGGTCCTTCCCTCTGTTTATCAGTACCATTCCTTTCAGGGCATCAAAGTATCCGTTTGAGACATCCCAGGTATAATCATTTCCTGCAACTACTACATCCGGATACTTATCTTTATTCAGATCCTGAACCATCATCTTCTTTATAGGCGAAACCTGTAAGGATCGTGGTAGTTTCTCCATCCTGAATTTTCCGTTCTCATTCCATAATATGCAGCTGGCTGTCGTATTTACATGAAGCTTAAATTCCACCCTTTTCATCATGTTCTCATCCAGAATATCATTGGTACCGGCATAGCTGAATGAAGTATAATCTTTAAACCTTGTCTCGAAAAATGATGATTGTTCTTTGAGTTCATCAAGGTAGTTTACGGGGTACTCTTTCATTTTGCCATTCTTATCTTTCCAGAATGCGGTCATAAATGGATCGAGAATTCCATCCATTTCAAAATCAAGCGCATAAAGAATCAGTGGATACTCCCTGCTGACACTGAACTGATTATTTTCGCCGAGATTACCAAGCATATAATCATCATCTCCATCAAGGTCAAAATCTGCTGCAATTACTGAATACCATAAACCATGCTGAATATCCAGATCAGGAATTGTCTGAGCTATAAGCTCTTTGCCTTTCATGTTCTTAAGGATAACTGGCGAATCCCACTCCCTGACAACGAACAGGTCCTCCCAGCCATCGTTGTCGTAATCGGTCCACACTGCATCAGTGACCATTCCAAGGTCCAGACTGGAAGATGAGCTGACTGAAAGCTTTCCTTTATCATTAAAGATCAGCCATGAAGGATTTGCATACGGAAACCTGCCTTTTTTCACTCTTGAACCGATAAATAACTCCTGGTTCCCGTCATGGTTAAAATCAAACGGCCTTACAACCGAAGCAAGAAAAGCGGGAACGGGAATAAGTATTTTTTTAAATGAATCAGCCTGATTTTCATACAGAAAATGCTGGTACTTATTTTCACTCTGGCCTCCGAATCCGGTTGCAACAGCCATGTACAGGTTCTCCTGTTTTTCACTCTCCTTCTGGTATTCAAATCCGCCAGCCACAGCAACTATATCATTATCACCATCATTGTCGATATCCAGTACAGCCAGGTCCGATTCAGAAAATTCCTTAAGGTAAGTTAACCCTTTAATCAGGGTCTTCTCAAAACCTTTACCGCGTCGTAAAAAAACAGTTGTCGGTAATCTGTTTGTAGCGCCGATTACCAGATCTTCACGGCCGTCATTATCAATATCACCTTTAGCCATGCGTGGTCCAATCTGTGAGAACTTATGAGGAATAGTTTTCTGACTTAGAAAAAAATCAACAAAATCTTTCTGTTCGTGGACATAATTTATGATATTCCCTGACTGTATGAACATAAGGTCCTTTTTCGATGTTCCTCCGGGATGCATCACTGAAGGTCTGGAATTTATTTCATCGATTTCAATAGTTTTATTTACATCCGGATTTGAAAGAACTGATATATTACCTGTAGCAGGCCAGGTGACTCTAATGGAGTCGACAGAAGTTTTATCAGAGAGACCAAAATGAATCACAGGTTCGACAGAAGATGCATATCCTCTCGTTAAGAAGTTCTCAATAAACTGATAAACTCCTTTATTCCATAATTCAATCTTAGCTCCAATGGCCATGGTATTACCCTGTTTGCCCTTCAACCTGATATTAATAAAATCCGCCCTGGCACCTGATTTTTCCCTTGTATTATTTCTGAGCACAAAGGCATTGTCGTTCAGATTGTTAACCACGTAATCAAGATCACCATCGTTATCAAGATCAGCATAGGAAGCACCGTAAGAATAAGAAGGAATGTCCGGAAGCCAGCCGGTATTTTTAATGAAACTCAGATCATCTTTATTCTCAAATGCAATGTTAGGTACTTTAACCGTAGGCATCATATTAACAATATCCTGATTGGTCATACCTGATCTTTTATTTTTTGTATGGAATTGGAACCAATCCTTGTCTGTCAGATCTCTTGGATAACCATTTGTAACTATCAGGTCTTTGTCACCGTCATTATCATAATCTGCAAACAAGGGCGCCCAGCTCCATTCAGTCTTACTGATACCGGTAATCTGACCC
>JBGPAF010000263.1:0-3732 GCA_041480535.1 Bacteroidia bacterium | reverse complement strand
GGAATTCAGCTTTCATTAAAAGATGAATTTGAATCGGAAGGATTTGATGTTGATGGTGCAGATAATGGTTTGACCGGCCTGGAAATGGTTGAACAGAATTCTCCTGATCTGATAATCCTTGATCTCATGCTCCCTTTTATGAGCGGATACCAGATTTGTAAAAAGCTGAGGCAGGATGGCAATAAGGTTCCTATTATTATGCTAACCGTTAAAGATCAGGAGGTCGACAAAGTATTGGGCCTGGAATACGGGGCAGATGATTATGTTACCAAGCCATTCAGTCTGAGGGAATTGTTAGCCCGTGTGAATGCTTTGCTGAGAAGGTCGGCTGAGAATATTTCCGAAAGCTCTGTATTCCGTATTGGAGAAACAGTATTTGATCTTAAAAAATATAAGGCTTTAAAAAAAGGAAAAGAAATAGAATTCACCCCCCTTGAGTTTCAGATAGTGAAGTTACTGCATGAAAGAAGGGAACAGGTGGTAACCCGGACAGATTTTCTGTACGGTGTGTGGGGGGAAAATAATACTGTGGTTACTGAAAGGACCATAGACAGCCACATTGCAAATATCAGGAAAAAACTGGAAGTTGATCCTTCAGATCCCCGGTACATAATAAGCATAAGAGGTGTGGGTTATAAACTCGTATTATAGGATGTCTGCTAAGACATCGTTAAATCATCATGTTATCATCACAATTCCTTGACATAACTCCTTGAGGTTCATCATAACTTTGATTAAAAATTGAACAATTGCTAAAAAATAAAAACAAGGAGGGCAAAAAAATGAAAACGAATAAACCATATTTAATTCTCGTTTTAACAATCGTTGGACTATTTCTGTCCGGGATGGAAGTATTCCCTCAACAGACAGCAGATCAGCTTTATGAAAAAGCGCTTTATCTTGAAGAAGCTAAAGGGGAAATGCAGCAGGCCATTGACCTTTATCAGGATATAATAAAGCAGTATCCCGGAAATCGCCAGGTTGTAGCAAAAGCGCTCCTTCATGCAGGCTTCTGTTATGAGAAGCTCGGCTTGAAGGAAGCTCAGCAGGTCTACAGGAGGGTGATCAACGACTATTCGGAGAATAAAAATGAAGTCTCAATGGCTCGGGTCAGGCTCGCCAGTCTCGAAAAAACACTGGCCGATCTCAAAAACAAACCTAACTTTCGGAAAATAGAGATTGCCAGTGAACCTCAAAACGGTATTTTATCGCCGGATGGGAAGATCCTGGCTTTTACTTCAGATAACGGTGTCTGGTTAGTTCCGATACAGAGTAACTTAGGTAAAGACATAGCCGGCGAACCTGTTCGTATCGCTGAAGTACCAGGAGTGTCAAACTTTTTCAACGTGTTGACCTGGTCGGCGGATGGCCAATGGATCGCAGTTAATAGTGGATACAACGAAAAAGACTTTGTCTATATAATCCCCGTAAAAGGAGGAGAACAAAGGAAAGTTCAACTGCCGGCACGCGAAGCAGGAAATTTCTCTTTTCGCTTAAGCCTGTCACCGGATGGGGAGAACCTGGCGTTCTCGGCCCTGGAACCAGGTTTGAGTGCACAGAATGCAAACTTGGCTGCGCTTCATGTCTACATAATGCCCTCTAAAGGAGGTGAGCTCAGACAGATCTCACCAGGACCTGGGGATTCACCCTCCTTCTCATCTGATGGTAAGCTAATTGCATACGTCACTCATTATGAGAAAAAAGAACCGTCTAAGAATGGCCAGGGGACACGGTACAACAGTGAACTATGGGTCGTAAATTCATCTGGTGGATCGCCTGTAAAACTGGCTGAGGCAGACGGTCGTTTGGGAGGGCCCACTTGGTCCCCCGACGGCAGGTTTATAGCCGCTCCGGGTCGCACAGATGTTGGTGAAAAGGAAATATGGGTCTACGCGCTATCGTCAGATGCATCCAGCGCCGGCGAGCCCACGATAATTTCGCTACCACACTCAAACTTTGGTATGCTGGCTGGCTGGACACCGGAAAATGAGCTGGGTGTCTTCTTTCGCTCACAGTATCGGACCGCGGTCTACACTGTTCCCTCCTCCGGGGGCAGAGCTGTACAGGTGACTCCCGAGGGGGTGGTCTACTATCCAAGATGGTCACCCGATGGAAAACGAATCTTCCTGAGATGGGTGATGGATGAAACTCAGGTTGTGTATATCCCTGCTTCGGGCGGTAATGTTACGAAGGTCCCCTGGCCGGAAAAAGCACTCATGTCACGTGTACCGGGTGGTGGCCACAATATCTCTCCGGACGGCCAAAAGCTAATAGTAAGCGCTTCTGAAGAACCGTATGGCCCACAGAATTATATGGACCTTCGGGTGATTCCGTTAGATGATGGTCAGCCTGTAAGGCTAACCAATGATGAGTCCTCTGAAGAGTATCCCTGCTGGTCTCCTGACGGAAAGTGGATCGCATTTGTCGAATGGCAGAAAACATCTGCTGATAAGGGCTTCGACGCTATTTACAGGATACCAGCAAAAGGTGGTAAGCCTATCCTGATCACGTCCGCAAACGACAGTGTCGGTGTCGGTGCCATTACTTTCACTCCCGATGGTAAACGGATCGCATTTTTCTCACAAGGAATGATCAAGACGATATCTGTTGATGGTGGTGAATCCGAGGTGCTGATCAAAGACGCTAAATCAGACTATTGGAGTCACTTAACCTGGTCCCCTGATGGATCTAAGATCGCTTATAATATTGAGGGTAAAATCTGGATTATGACTTTGGCAACTAGCGAGAAAACCGATCTGAAGACCGGGCTCCCCGAGAACTTCTATGCCAGTGAATTCGACTGGTCACCTGACGGGAAGAAGATCACTTTCATGACAACCAGCGGTGATGAACCCGAATTCTGGTTAATCAGCAATTTCCTGCCGCTTATTAAGAAATAGGAAATGATAAAAATATTTTAACCAAGGTGTTACACTGAGTTAGCACGGAGCACTGTTAAAAAACTCCGTGTTCTTACTCCGTGTTACTCTGTGCGACTTAGTGGTAAATGTCTTTCAATGGATTTCTCATTGTCTTCGCATGTCTCAAGGTTTATAGATCTATTCGATAATGAATTGTTTTTCTTGATGCAATCTTGACAAAACTGGATCAGTTCTTTATTCATAACTGCTGAATATTTCATAAATTGTAGTTTTATTGAATTGAGCCATAAGGGATTCCTGTCATCTTTGTGATGAAGAAAAAAAGAGAAACAAAAAGACAAAGGATCATAATTTATTATGTCCTGGCAATTGTACTTCCATGCCTGATACTGGGTATTCTGGCTTTAAGGGGAATAAAGAATGACCAGGCGCTTGTGGAACGTGAGCAAAGAAGAAACCTTCTGGAAGCAGGCCAGCAAATTATCCGGGAAATGGATACTTATCTTTCATCAATTGAAAATAATTTTGCTCGAATAATTGACTCAACCACTATTCCCCTAAAGACAATATTCACCGATTCCTTATTAAATCGATTCAGTGCTCAACACCAGGTCGTTGAAGGGATCTTTTTTCTATCAGGCGCCGGCGGTCTGTACCTGCAAAACAATGGAATGCTATTTATGCCTGATGATTTTTTAACTGTTTCTGAGGTGGAAGCCTCTCAGACCATACAGTCTGTACTTGAAAAAGGCTGGCAAATTGAGTTCAGAGAAAATGACTACCGGAAAGCGCTGAAATATTATCAGAACGTCCTGCCCAATGTCACAAATAAGCAATTACTGGGTGAATT
>JBGPAF010000262.1:0-3733 GCA_041480535.1 Bacteroidia bacterium | reverse complement strand
CCGCCAGTTGTAAAGGGCTTTAAAGTATATCTTGATTTAATATTCTTTATATGAAGAGCTGAAATAAATTTCAATGTATTAAAGCCTTTGTAATCAACTATATAACCATATGGTTTGAAGCCGGGCAACTGGTTATTTATCTTATCTGATTCAACTTTTTCATTGAGGGGTTTTATCTGGTCAACAATCGCAAACGCCTTTAAATTATAAGCATAAGGTACTGCCCAGGCCGTGAGATCGTAACTGAGTGAATCGGAGGCTTTGCTGTCGGGTTCAAACAGGACCTGAACAAAACGCGACTGAGGCTGGCAAGCGCTTACCAGGATATCTCCCTTTTCAATAGTTACCTCACCTTCAGCGTTTGCCAGATAATCGAATCCCTTATACTTTTTCCCTGTATTGCCTGCATAAGAATATTTTATCTGGTTTTTACTCAGAAGCTGAAAAAGATCCTCCAGATCGGGTTTCTTATTTGATCCTTTGATAATTATCGACTTGTATTGGAATACCGGCTTATTGGCATTATCAGAGAAAAATTTGTTGAATTCAGAAATCAGTTTCTCCCTGTTTTCATACGACACTTTCAATGTTGCCATTGATGCAAGGAAGTGGCCGTCAATTCTCTTTTTAAGCGTTAGTGTGTCGCCTGACTCCTGTTTATATGCCAGTCCTGACATGCCTCCACCTCCCTGTTCATATGTAAAGCCTATCGCACCGTTGAAAAGCGGCCAGGTATCACCGAAGCTCGGGCAAAAGAGATCAAAGGTCTCTTTTGTGAAATAGAGTCTGGATTTTTCATCAAATAACGAAGCATTTCCCTTGCCAATAAGGGTATGAAACTCACGCTGCCATTGGGTTATGACTTCGTGCCATGGTTTAGCACCAGGAGGGAAAAAGAAGGTCGATTCAGCTCCCATTTCATGGAAATCTGCATGAACGTGAGGCATGAACTGATTATAGAAAGCAAGCCTCTGAGTAGTTTCAGCCTGTGTCTGCCATGTCCAGTCGCGGTTGAGATCAAACAAATAATGGTTTGTTCTTGCTCCGGGCCACGCCTGGTTATGTTCCCACGTATTGCCGTCGGGATTGGGAATCAGATTCTGTGAATTTCTGAACCTGCCTGTGTACAGATCACGCCCGTCCGGGTTCTGACATGGGTCAATTACAATAATACATGTTTTCAGCCAGTCGCTGGCTCCCGGGTATGATCCTGTAACAAGCGTATAGAGCGTTTTCATTGCAGTCTCCATTCCTGCCGATTCATTTCCATGGATATTATACGCAAGCCATACGAATGGGATCTGTTTCCCTGTAAAGTTTCCATCTACCAGTCCTGTCTTAATGAGATTGTTTTTCCTGTATTCCTCAAGATTTGCCAGATTATCCTCACTGGATACGATGCAGACACCTAATATCCTTCCTTCATAAGAAGTTCCATATTCACGATATTCTGCAAGCGGCGAAATATCAGCTATGTACCTGAAATACTCTACAGCCCTGTGGTGAAAGGTAAATTGGGTTCCCAGTTCGTAACCTAGAAATTCATCCGGGGATTTTATTGCTTGACTATAAATATTAACTAAGTTCAGGAAAATCATTGTAATTATAAACACAAATCGTCTCATTGAAATCAATCATTAAGTTAGCCGGCTAATATAGCACTTTTAGTAAACATTAATAAATGTAAGTCAGAATGATTTGCTAAAAGATTGAAGCTGAAAATTTCCTGTCTGAAAATCATTATTTTTGTCTTTCAGATAATAATTCTAAAAAACACTTTTTATATGAAAAGAATTGCCTCCCTTAAGCTTCTTGTCATCATTTTGATGGCCTGTCCTTTTACAGCTTTACATCTTAATTCACAGATGCCCCAGCGCAATGGGAGCCAGGTACGGATAACCGGCTGGACAGATGATAATCATTACCTGATTCAGACTTTAGATGCTGAAAAGAAGCCTGTCATCAAAAGTGTTGATATAAGGAGTGGCAAGGGTGTTGTTGTTACTCCGGCAAAATCAGAGAGGGATCTTCTTTCAGAATCACTTCCGGCAGGAGTGATCATTGGAATGAACGATGTTGTAAGTCCTGATATGAAGAGTGTTATAATTGTTAAGGATAATGACCTCTATTATTTTGCAAAGGGTAATAAGGAGCTCCGAAGGCTGACAAATAATGATGTACCAGAGGTGAATGCCCGTTTTTCACCAGACGTGAAAAAAATAGCCTATACAAAAAATAAAGACCTCTATATTTTCGATCTGTTAAATAACAAGGAGACCAGATTGACTTTTGATGCATCCGAAAGGATTTATAACGGTTATTCCTCATGGGTTTATATGGAAGAGATCCTTGGCCGGCCAGGCAGGTACGCAGCTTTCTGGTGGTCGCCAGACGGTAATAACATTGCTTACCTGCGGACAGATGAAACTGATGTCCCTCTGTTTACGCTTAACCGGCTTGATGAAGCTGATGGTATCCATGGTCTGCTGGAACAGGTCCCTTATCCGAAAGCAGGCGATCCGAATCCTAAGGTCAAAATGGGAATTGCTGATCTTGCTACCGGAAAGACAACATGGGTGAAAACTGATTACAGTGTTGATCAGTACATTGCATGGCCATTCTGGACGCCTGACAGTAAAAGCCTTGCTATTCAGGTGGTTAATCGTGACCAGGACGATATTAAATTTATTCTTGCTGATCCTGCAACAGGCGATTTCAAAATGATCTATAACGAAGCAAGGAAAACCTGGGTCGAATTCTTTGAAGATATATATGTCATGAAAAATGGAACAGGTTTTGTCCTGAGAAGCTATATGAATAACTGGGAGAACCTTTACTATTATAGCTGGGACGGAAGGTTGATCTCACAGATCACAAACTTCAATTGGAGAGTTAACAGTATTCAACAGGTTGATGAAAAAGCCGGGGTTGTATATTTTACCGGTACCGGTCCCGAATCGACAGATAGCCTGTTTTTCAGGATCGGATTAGACGGGAAAAACCTTCTTCAGATTACCAAAGGACCAGGGACGCATAAAGTAAGTATTTCTCCTAATGGAAGTTATTTTATCGATACGTGGAATAATATTACAACTCCGGGTTCAATGATCGCGTATGATAAGAATGGGAAGCAAATCAGAGAGGTGTATAAATTTGAACAACCCTTGTTAGATCCAACAAAAAATTCGAAAGCTGAACTTGTGAAGATCAAAACCTCAGATGGTTTATTTGACATGCCGGCAATTATAACATATCCTCTTAATTTTGATGAGACAAAGAAGTACCCTGTTATCTTTGATATTTACGGGGGACCTGATTCAAAGAACATAGTAAGTAACAAATGGCTGGGAGATAGATCATCATGGTTTGCCCAGAATGGTATTATTACTATCAAGGTAGACCACAGGGGGTCAGGTCATTTTGGCAAGAAAGGTCTCGACTACCTTTATCGTTCCCTGGGTAAATGGGAAATCCTTGATTATGAAGATGCTGTGAAATGGTTACTAACAAAACCTTACATCGATGGCACCAGAATGGGTATCACCGGGAGTTCTTACGGTGGTTATATGACATGTTTGGCACTGACCAAAGGTGCTGATTACTGGACACATGGATTTGCTGGATCGTCAGTGACAGATTATCGTTTATATGATAACATCTATACTGAAAGATTTATGGATACTCCCCAGGATAATCCTGAAGGATATAAAGATGGCTCGGTACTTACCTTGGT
>JBGPAF010000261.1:0-3738 GCA_041480535.1 Bacteroidia bacterium | reverse complement strand
TAAGAATCCCAGCCATACTTAAGACAGTTCCCAGCTTCAGGTATAATACCGATAATATCAGTCCCGGTCATGAAAGCCTTAATAAGCTTGATTATGAGGAGCCGAAAGTAAAGATCGACCGCTGGTCAGTTACGGCAATGGCTTCTCCTACATATTACCTCCGGCCGGATCTTAACAACGATGAGATATCAAACCAGATCAATTCATCCGAACAATCCAGGATTTCATATTCAGGTGGTGTCTCTTTCGCTTACAAAATAAGCAAGAAACTGAGTATTCAGTCAGGCCTTTACTACTCATCAATTGGAAATGAAGTGGACGGTATAAACTCATTCGCCGGATTCACGGAATATAATTATACAAAGGGAGACCATAATTTTGAAGTACTGACATCCAGCGGAAGGATATACACTGAAAATGCTGATGTTTTTCTGCTTGATAATGCAGGTGACCGTGTTCTGACCAGATACACCAATGATGTTTTTGATCCTGCCAAGGCTAACCTTTCGTACATCAATAACTCGCTTTTCCAGAGTTTCAGTTATCTTGAAATGCCGGTTTTCTTCAGATATAAAATTGTTGATAAGAGCGTTGATTTTAACCTGATCGGCGGGTTGTCATATAATCTTCTTGTCAATAATACAGTGCATACTGTCATTGACGGAAGTAAGTACAATATCGGGAAGACTGCCGGGCTGAATCCATTCATGGTAAGCAGTTCCATGGGAATGGGAATTGAATACAGCCTCTCCAATAAACTCTCTTTAAATCTTGAACCAACATTCAGATATTATCTCAATCCATTTGGCGAGATGCAAGGGTTAAAGACGCATCCTTATTCATTTGGCGTTTTCTCGGGCCTGTCGTATAAATTCTGATCAAAGAATCTGATTTTTATTTCCCTGTTTTTTATCGATCATTTCTTTTCATTTTAGATAATGTTAGCTTATTTATAAGATGTAAAAACATTACCTTTGCATTTTATTTTAAAACCAGACAAAAGATCATGTCTAAATCAAGCATAAGATCCTTAGCAGCCGGACTAATTCTGATCTGCCTTGCCGGATCGATATTTATTATTAATCAGAGTTTTAAAGGTTCACGCAGTAAAAGCATAACTGAATCATCCCCTGATACAACTTATTATAGCAAACCATACAAACTTCCTGAAAATGTAAGTTTTGCAGGTGAGAAAATGCCTCTCGATAATTTTGATACCCGTGAAAGTCTCGACCGTGAAATCCTGATAAGTGCCTACAGGCACTCTTCAACTATTATAATAATTAAAAGGGCTAACCGGTTTTTCCTGATCATTGAGAAGATTCTGAGGAAGAATAATATTCCTGACGATTTCAAATACCTTGTTGCAGCCGAGAGTGAATTCAGCAATATGGTATCACCTTCGGGCGCCACAGGTTTCTGGCAGATCATGCCCGAGACCGGTAAAGAAGCCGGAATGGAGATCAACACTGTTGTCGATGAACGTTACGATATTGAAAAATCAACACAATTTGCCTGCGATTATTTTCGTAAATCTTATGAAAAATACGGCAACTGGACCCTTACAGCCGGTTCATATAATGGTGGCAGAGCAGCCCTTGATGAACAAATAAAGATTCAGCAGGAGTATAATTATTATGATCTTCTCCTGACGGAGGAAACAGCAAGGTATATATTCAGGGCAGTTGCTTATAAGCTTGTAATAACTGACCCGGAGAGTTTTGGCTTTACTATTGACAAAAGTGATCTCTATCCTGAACTGGACTATTATGAGGTAAAAGTTGATACCACGATAACCGATTTCTCTGCATTTGCAAAAAAATTCGGGACAAATTACAAAATGCTGAAGTTTTTGAATCCATGGCTGAGGAAGCCTTATTTAACCCCCAAACCAAATAAAGAATATCTGATTAAAATACCTGCAGAAGGAATGCGTTCCTTTGAAAAAACTGAAACTGTTAACTGATCTACTGAAGGGTTAGGATTGAGATGAATGATGAAATAAAGGTTCTTGGAGCCAGAGTACATAATCTGCAGAATATTGATGTTACAATTCCACGTAATAAGCTGGTCGTCATCACAGGATTAAGCGGAAGCGGAAAATCATCTCTTGCTTTCGATACTATCTATGCTGAGGGACAAAGGCGTTACATGGAGACTCTCTCAGCCTACGCACGTCAGTTCCTGGGTGGAATGGAACGGCCTGATGTGGATAAAATAACCGGATTAAGCCCTGTGATCTCAATAGAACAGAAGGCGACAAACAAAAATCCCAGGTCAACAGTTGGAACAATAACCGAAATATATGACTTTTTAAGGCTTCTGTTCGCACGGGCAGGGGAGGCCTATTCATGGGCATCAGGTGAGAAGATGGTCAAATATACAGATGATCAGATACTGGAGCTTGTCAAGACAAGGTTCGCCGATAAAAAAGTATATTTTCTGGCACCTATAGTCAAGGGCCGAAAGGGGCACTATAAAGAGTTATTTGAACAGCTCCGCCGAAAGGGATTTCTTCATGTGAGGATTAATGGCGAGATCAGGGAACTTGTGCACGGACTTAGACTTGACCGTTATAAAACACACAATATCGAGCTTATAATTGATAAGTTCAAGGTAGGTGAGATTACCGATAAGAGGCTCCGCAATTCAGTACTGATGGCACTTGACCAGGGCGACGGAGTTATGATGGTCCTCGACACTGAAAGTACCGGACCGAGATATTTCAGCCGGAATCTTATGTGCCCTGTTACCGGGATTTCTTATAACGAACCGGCTCCCCATACCTTTTCATTCAATTCACCACAGGGTGCCTGTCCTCATTGTAACGGACTTGGTGAGATTTCAAGCATTGATATTAAAAAACTGATTCCCGATCCCCTTTTGAGCATCAGGAAAGGAGGGATAGAGCCACTAGGGAAATATAAAAATGTATGGATCTTCTGGCAGATCGAAGCGATAGCAGAGAAAAACGGATTCACACTCGACACACCTATAAGCGATATACCTGAAGAAACTCTAAATAAGGTTCTTTATGGCTCTGACGAAGTTCTTAAGCTGTCTAACACTCCACTGGGAATGACTTCAAACTATTTTCTGACATTTGAGGGTGTGGTAAATTTTGTCGGGAATATTGAAATCGTTAATGGTAAGAAAAACGGAACAAGGATCAGGGACCAGTATGTCCAATATGATATTTGTCCGGAATGTAACGGAACAAGGCTTAAGAAAGAAGCCCTCTTTTTCAGAATTGCAGGCAAGAGTATCGGAGAACTTGCTTCGATGGATATAAAAGATCTGTCATTATTCCTTGGAAATATTGAGGAAAAAATGACAGTAAAACAGAAGCTGATCGCATCAGAAATACTTAAGGAGATAAGGGCCAGACTCGGCTTCATGCTGGAGGTCGGACTTGAATATCTCTCATTAAACAGGGGTGCCAGGACGCTTTCGGGAGGCGAGAGCCAGAGGATTAGGCTTGCCACACAGATAGGATCAAGGCTTGTTAATGTACTGTATATTCTTGATGAGCCCAGCATAGGATTGCATCAGAGAGATAACAGAAGACTCATTGCTGCGCTTAAACAGCTCAGGGACTCCGGAAACTCGGTTATTGTTGTTGAACACGACAGGGAGATGATACTGTCGTCGGACCATATAATTGATATGGGTCCGGGAGCCGGCCGCCATGGAGGCCAGGTTGTGGCATGGGGATCTCCTGACGAGATAAAATCATAT
>JBGPAF010000260.1:0-3760 GCA_041480535.1 Bacteroidia bacterium | reverse complement strand
GATTGCATCGAGGAAATTTGCAAAATGTTCAGTTCCTCCTGGTGCAGCCAGGAAGGTAGGATCGCCAACCTTTGATTCACCAGTCTTTGATCCTGCAAAAGGTTCCCGTTCACGTTTACGGAATGCTTTCCAGGTTTCTTCATTCAGTTCAAGGTACCCTTCAGTTCCGTAAAAAGTATTGCCTATGCGGATGCCAAGACTTGATTCATCATTCGTGTACCTTCCCCTCGTTTCAAACTCCAGGACTTTTCCATCCTTGTACTTAAACATGGAGGTCTGAGTATTTGGTGTTTCCTGTGCGCATTCAGCGGGATCAATTCCAAAAACACCTCCCATTGAATATACCGTTACCGGATGTTCGTTCTTATTCAGGCCCCAGCGCGCGATATCAAACTGATGAGGCCCCTGGTTGCCAGTATCACCATTACCCGTATCCCAGAACCAGTGCCAGTTGTAATGAACTCTTTTTTCATTATATGGACGGTAAGGTGCCGGACCCAGCCACATGTCATAATGCAATGAAGCCGGGGGATTTCCGTCGGGCGCAATACCAAATGAGTCGCGTGGTTTGTAGCAAAGACCTTTTGCCATAAACACATCACCGATACCACCGCTGTGGAGAAATTTGATAGCATCAATAACATTGCTTATTGAGCGGTTCTGGCATCCTGTCTGAACACGGACATTATATCTTGCTGCGGCTTCGACCATTTTTCTTCCTTCCCACAGATTATGGCATGCCGGTTTCTCGGCATAAACATGCTTTCCAGCCTGGCAAGCCCAGATTGCACTCAATGCATGCCAGTGGTTTGGCAGGCCAAATGATACAGCATCAATATCCTTATCATCAAACACTTTGCGCATATCCCATTCAGAGATCACATTCTCTCCTGTTTTCTCCTGAACAAGCTTTGCAGATGGTGCAAAGAACTGTTCGTCAGCATCACAAATAGTCTTTATCCTCACGTTGCGGTTCTCCTTTAATGCGCACCAGCTGTTTATATGGTCCCTTCCCCTGCTCCGTAAACCAACGACAGCAAGATTTATCCTGTCGTTCGATCCAACCACCGAGGCATAACTTTTAGGACTTAGGCTGAGACCGCCTATTGCGATACCAGCAGTACCTATAGCTGTTGTCTTAATAAAATTTCTTCTGTTTGTCATTTTATCATTTGTTTGAAAATTGATAACTGCTCCTTCATCGCGACAATCCTGTCAGCCGGTTCCGTTCGGGCTTCAAGAAGGATCCATCCCCTGTACTTGATTCCTTTGAACAGGTTGAAAAGCTGCTGGTAAGGATAATCACCAACATTAAGTTCGCGGACATGAACTGTATCGCCGAACCATTTCTTAACCATGTTAAAGTTGCCTTCAAGTCCTGGCGGAAGCAGATCCTGATCATTGCAATTCCAGCACATCTTAACATTCGGCTCTGTTACATGGTCAAAAATTGCTTTCATATTCGGCAGTTCCTGGGTTAGGTTTCCGTGAACCTCAACCCTGACAATCTGGCCATTGTCGCTGGCATACCTTCCGACTTCGTTCAGCGAGGCTCCTATCTGGGCTATTGTCTTTTCTTTAGGTACCCCTGCAGGAAGATCGTTGGGCTTGATCTTAATACCAGTTGCCCCTATGTCTTTGCAGAGTTTAATGTACTCTTTTGTCTGCTCAATATTGGTTCGGAGCTTTTCAGGATCGGGGCTGTGATATTCAAAATTGGCGCCATAACCGATGCATTCAACCTGACTGTCGGCAAACCGCTTCTTTACTTCAGTCCGCTGTATAGCTGAAAGGTTCGTTTCAACCTTATGTGCATGTTCTGTCCTAAGTTCAACGCCCAGTAATCCGGTCTTTTCACAATTGGCAATAAGGGTTGGCAGATCCCAGTCTCTGCCCCACTGGTATGTCACCAGGCCAAATTTCATTTTTCCCTTCGCCATCAAAGGCAAATCCGGCAGGTGACTTAGGGTAGCCATTCCGATACCGGCAGAAAAGCTCTGCTGAATGAAACTGCGTCGTGTTATGCTTTTCATTTTATTGCAGAATTAAATCTATTCAAGGGCTTTCATCCATGCTTTGGCCATCAGCTGAGCCCCGGCAAGAGTTGGATGGACACCATCGCCTGTCCAATATGATCCGGGAGCTCTTTTCTGAGCCTCATCATAAACGCTCTGAAAGGGGATGAATACAGCACTAAACTGTTTTGCAATATCTTTTGCAGCCTTTTGATATTCATAGAATTCAGGATACCATTTATCATCGACAGCCTTTACACCTTTAACAGCAAACGGTTCGCAAACAATGAGCTTCACATTGGGAAGGGCCTTCTTTGTCCTTTCAAGGAGAGCGATATAATCATTTCTATAGATCTCCGGCGTCCCGTCATATTTCCCGTCAAGCTTATGCCAGATATCATTCACACCTATAAGGATGCTAAGAACATCAGGCTTTATATCAAGGCAATCCTTGTCCCATCGTTCGGCAAGCTGGAATACTTTATTTCCTGAGATTCCTTTGTTATAAATCTTCAGATTCAGGGCTTCATATTTATTCAGAATAGCAGCTCCTGCAAGCATGGGGTACCCGGAGCCCAGATTTCTTGCAGTATTAAATGCGGTATCTTCCTTGTCTCTTCCCGAATCGGTTATTGAATCACCCTGGAAAAGGATAACCTGATCCTTTAAGAGTTTTATTCCCTTTATTTTCCCGGCCGGCATAGCTGCTGAAAGGATTTCCGGAATGCTTATGGCAGCAACTGTGCCTAAGGCAGCTTTTTTTATAAAGCTTCTTCTCGAATTAAAATTTGAGTTCATTATCGATCTTGTTTTATTTTAAGCTACTTTTTAAATTCAATCTTAAATCCTAGCACCTGCCATTCCGGGAATTTTGATGGTTTTTTTATTATCATTCCATTGGCAGTCTGGGTCCACCTGATTTTAACATCACTTCCAAGTATCTTCACAGAGGCAACCGGCCTTTCTGAATAGTCTGAGTTTTTACCCAACGATTTGATCAGGATATCCTCTGCTGGTGTTCCCAGACAGAAAGCATACAATATACCATCTTTTGTCGTAAAACGGATATCCTTTGAGTTGAATTTATAGTTTTCATTGAACTGGCCGGGTTTAAAAGCTTTTGATTCTGCTGATACCTCTCCAAAGGTTTTCCATGGACGTGTGCCATATATCCCTTCCCCGTTAGCTGAGGTCCATACGCCTATTTCGTCGAGTATTTTCAGCATATCTGGTTCCAGGTCGCCTTCCGGAGTCTGAACCACGTTTAAAAGAAGGTTGCCATTTTTGCTGACGATATCGACCAACATCTGTACTACCTCAGTGGCGCTTTTATATTTCTGGCCCGTCCGGTAATACCAGTCGCCAATTGATGTATCGGTCTGCCATGGATACTGGCTTGCCGTATCTTTGACACCCCGTTCCACATCTTCAACCCATTTTCCGCCTGACACCTGCTTACATGTGTAGACTGCTTCAGGTTTTCCATTGTTACGGGCTATATCCTGATTGTAGTAATGAGCAATAAGACTCCTGCCTACATCTTCAAATGGCATCCAGCTGTCGGAATAGAGCAGATCAGGATGATAATTATCAATCAGTTCTCTAATACAACTGAACCATTCTATCTGAAAGACAAGATTGTTGGTCAGCCATCCTTTATCATCAGGAGTAGTGGCAGCATGGTACAGGTCGCTGTATTCAGGATTTGCTCCATCATATGGCACTCCGGCTTTAGGTCCCTGGCT
>JBGPAF010000259.1:0-3760 GCA_041480535.1 Bacteroidia bacterium | reverse complement strand
TCCTTATTGACAATAGAGGATTAGGGTACAAAATCACTTATTATCTGGATAAATTTGAGTATTATAAAAATAGTAAATCCTTTTTTTATAAAGGGAATATTATTTTCAATGAAGATTTACTTACTATTGAGGTACAAAAACAGTCCATTGAAAGAAGAAGAAGAGCGACATATCTTGTGTCGAGAATGCATTTTTTCAGAGCGCTTTGGGCAAATGATCTAAAATCCGCAGGATTTATTGTGAAGAACCCGTTAGGAAGGAATCTTAATTATAAAGATATTGTAATTCAGGAAGATAGTCGCAGAAAATTTCTTAAATATCCTGAAAATCTCGATATATTCTACTACACAAAATTACCTATAGGTCAAATTACTTTTCTTAAAGAGCGCGTTTACTTTGATAATTCTGGATATTTTGATTCACTGGGAATAAGCTGGGAAGGTGAATTTGCAAGTCAGCGTATTGGTGATTTGTTGCCATATGATTATTATATCAAAGAATAACAGCTGCTGTTACTATCAATGCGGAAATCATGAAAAAATCACCGGAATACAATTAATCCGTCCTTATTTGGCCATTATAATCCGGTCAGATGGAAAAGCCAGTGACCTTGACCACCTTAATCCGGAATAAACTGACCATCCATTGCCGGAGTTAATTCTTTGATATCTAGATAAATATTATCAATTCAGTCTGACAAGCCAATTATGGTCAATAAGTCCGGCTTTTGCAATGTGCTAATGATTTGAATGAACTATATTTGGTTTTCTGTGGACACTAATAAGTAAATACATTAAGAAATAATATACAAACTGTAAGGATTTATAATATTTTTGATATTGTAAAATTACTTGCTCGATAATCCAAAGCAATAGAAGATTTTATCCATCAAAAAAATGTTTATTCAGATAAGAACAGAAACTATTCAACAAATGCTATTAAAATGGACATAGAAGAAATTAAAGACAGAGTAAAAAAAATAACCGCCAAAGTGCTTGAGATTGGTGAATCCGAAATATCGGATAATGCAAACTTCTCATTCGATTTAGGGGCATCATCTATGCAAAGTGTTCTGCTGGTTGCCAGTTTTCAGGAAGAATTCATCATTGAGCTGGACGAAGAAAAATCACTTGAAATTCAGACAGTTTCGGAAGCTGCTGACTTCATAAGCACTTACATCAATTGATCCTGCTATTTATTTTTCCTGAAAGGTTGACATTCACTTTAAGTTGTCATAATTTTTTTCTGAAGGTTTTCACTTCTTAAGCCTATATTTTGAATAGTAAATTCCAATATTAACAAGAAGCCAATGTCTATAAGAGCAGAAATCCACAAGCAGAATATTTTTAAGATATTTAATCCCAAATCAATTGCTGTAGTTGGCACCAATAATGTAAAAGGCACAGTTCCCTACGATATTTTATTCAATATACTGAAGACAGAGTTTACAGGTGTTGTATTTCCTGTCAGTCCGGGCGAAAAATCGATATGTTCGGTTAAGGCATATAAATACGTCGTGGATATTACTGACCCGATTGATTTGGCTATCATTGTTTTTCCGAGCGCGGTTTGCCACATGGCACTGGAACAATGCGGACAAAAAGGAATAAAAGGTGTGGTTATTATTTCAGCCGGTTTCAAAGAAGTTGGGGAAAAGGGACTGGAACGGGAAAAACAACTCAGACAGATCGCTGAAAAATACGATATGTCTATAATCGGACCAAACTGCCTTGGCATCATCAACACCGATCCGTTTATTAACCTTAATGCTTCATTTGCCCGTAAAATGCCCGAACAGGGCAATATAGGCTTCCTGTCGCAAAGTGGGGCCCTTTGTACAGCAGTTTTGGATTATGCACGGGCAAAGCATATAGGCTTCTCGAAATTTATAAGTTTCGGCAATAAAGTAGATATCAGCGAAATTGACTTGATCTATTATTTGATGGAGGATGACAAAACCAGGGTCATATTATTGTACCTGGAAGAAGTCACCGATGGTCGAGCCTTAATGCAGGCTGCACGTGATGTTACACGTCTGAAAGGGAAACCTGTCCTGCTCCTTAAAGCAGGCCGCACTGAGGCCGGAGCTTCTGCAGCCGCTTCACATACCGGATCGCTGGCAGGAAACGATGAAATATTTGACGCGGCCTTTAAACAAGCCGGAATAATCCGCTGTGAAAATATTGAAGAAATGTTCAATATTGCTATAGCATTTGCATACCAGCCAGCCCCGCGATCGAATAAGGTTGCCATTATTACAAATGCTGGCGGCCCCGGCGTATTAACTACTGATGCAGCCATACGCGATGGACTGCAACTTGCCAGGTTTTCGGAAGAAATCACCAGGGAGTTTAAAAAATCTTTACCGGCAAATGCAAATATTAAAAACCCTGTTGATGTAGTCGGTGATGCCCGTGCTGACAGGTATAACATAGCTCTGAACGGTGCCTTCAGAGAAGATGATGTTGATGCAGTTTTCGTTATTCTGACACCTCAATCCATGACAGATATCGAAACCATTGCCAAAGAGGTAGTAAAAGTTTCAAAGCAATATTCCAAGCCGGTTTATGCCTCCGTTATGGGAGAAGCAGATGTTGCTGTTGGCGTTGATATTTTACTGCGAAATAAAATCCCTCATTACATCCTCCCTGAATCGATGTGCCGGAGTTTTTCGAGGGTATACCGTTTCTACCGCGACATCGACAAAAACCCTCATCCGCAGCATGTTTTTACAGATATTGATACAAAAATCGTTCACTCAATATTGGATGAAGCCATCCATAATAATCACCTCTACTTGCCTGAGGATGAAGCCGGAAAGATTCTCAAAATATACGGTCTCCCAATAGTTCCTGGTGAGAAGGCTAATTCCCCGGATGAAGCAGCTTCAATTGCCCAAAATATCGGATTTCCAGTGGTCATGAAAATAATTTCAGACGATATTGTACACAAATCTGATGTTAAAGGCGTTGCATTAAATGTGAATTCAAGCGAAGAAGCCAGGAACACCTACACTACGATGATAGAACAAGTTTTGCAGATTAAGCCCGAAGCGAGAATTAAAGGGATACAAATCAGCAAAATGATTTTATCAGGTGAAGAAGTAATCCTGGGGATAAAAAGGGATCCATCATTTGGACCTATTATAATGTTTGGACTTGGAGGAGTGTATGTTGAAGTCTTTAAAGATGTGAGTTTCAGGGTTGCACCGATTGATGAGATAATTGCCGATTCTATGATAAAACAGATAAGATCGTATAAAATCCTTGATGGCATCAGGGGGAAAGTGCCACGCGATATTGCAGCAATTAGAGAATGCCTTATGAGATTAAGCCAGCTGGCTATTGACTGTCCGCAAATTAAAGAACTGGATATTAATCCTTTAATCGTACTTGAAGAAACTATGGGCTGTTATGTTGCCGATGCACGCATTATTCTCCATGGTTCAACCACAAAATGACGCCAATAAAAACAAATTATCAATAAAATTTAAAAAATAAAACTATGAGAATCATCATCAAAAAAGATCCGGCTGAGATAGGGAACTGGACAGCCTCGTATATTATCGACAAAATAAAAAAAGCTTTACCTGCCAGGGAAAAGCCGTTTGTGCTGGGACTGCCTACAGGATCTTCCCCTTTGCCTGTGTACAAGGAATTAATAAAGAGGCATAAGGCTGGCGGGATTTCATTCAAAAATGTGATAACCTTCAATATGGATGAGTATGTTGGCCTCGATGAGAATCATACTGAAAGCTATC
>JBGPAF010000258.1:0-3765 GCA_041480535.1 Bacteroidia bacterium | reverse complement strand
GTCGTGACAGCAAATGAATGGACCCGCAGTTATGACAGGCAGAAGGCTGCATTCCCGCTCAGATGGGTTGCCGAGAATAAATTCTGGCCCTCCGTGGGGCGTATTGACGACGGCTATGGCGACCGTAATTTGGTTTGTAAGTGTGATCCGATTGATTTGTACAGACTCGAAACATTGAAAATGCAATAAATTAATTTTTTTTTTCACGAAATAAATTCTCAATTTTATTATCCGAACTTTAACATAATAAAACTGAATCCTCAATGCAAAATTCTGCCTGGGACGACCTTATTACCTTAATTAACGGTAAAAAGCTAAACTACCGTCCTGTTGGATTTATTATCGATAGTCCATGGATACCAGGTTGGTATGGGATATCTGTAATAAATTACTATTCATCTGATGACCTCTGGTTAAAATCGAACCTCAAAGCTATAAATGCTTTTCCTGATGTCTGGTTTATGCCTGGATTCTGGTCAGAATACGGAATGTGCACTGAACCATCAGCATTTGGATCACGGATGATATTCCTTGAGAATAATCTTCCGTATGCTGAAAAGATCCTTGCTGATATTTCAGATGCTGACAGACTTCCCCAACCAAATGTAAAGACTGACGGACTGCTTCCCTTTATGATAAACAGGTTAAGAAACTGTGAGGCAGCAATTAAGAAATCTGATCATGAAATAAGGTTTGCGGTAGCCCGGGGGCCACTTAACATCGCAAGTTTCCTGATGGGAACCACTGAATTCATGGTGGCCCTTGCGCTGGATCCTGAGGGATCTCACAGGTTGTTAAGGAAAATCACGGGATTTATCTGCGACTGGCTTTCATGGCAGAAGGAGTGTTTCCCTTCAATTGATGGTGTATTGCTTCTTGATGATATAATTGGCTTTGTAGGTGAATCAGAATTCAGCGAGTTTGTACTTCCCTATTTCAAAACAATATTCGCAAGCACTGGGTCAAAAGTACGGTTCCTTCATAATGATGCCGACGGATTGATCACCGCAAAAAACCTGAAGGAAATGGGTGTGAATGTCTTCAATTTCTCTTTTAATCACTCACTGGCCAGGATAAGGGAGCTTTCAGGTCCTGATGTGGTTCTCGTCGGAAATATTCCACCAAGGGATGTCATGGCATCAGGCACTCCCGTTCAGGTTATTGAAGCAGTTAAGAAAGCTTTCGGAGAGCCCCTGAATGATGACCGGATAGTATGGTCAGTCGGAGGAGGAATGCCCCCTGATGTCAAAGATGAGAACATAAATGCCTTTATTAAAGCAGTTAAAGAGAATCCTTAATAATCATATAATGAATCGATTAATAATACTTTTGCTTTCTGCATTTGTACTGGCCTCATGCGGATCGGACGGCCAGAAAAAGCAGACAACCGGACAAATACTGGAAACCATGGAAAATAATTATCAGGTTAAGCTTTTAACCGTCGATCCGGGCCATTTTCATGCTGCCCTTGTACAAAAAACAATGTATCCGCAAGTTTCTCCGCAGGTGCGGGTATATGCTCCTGAAGGTCCTGATGTACAGCAGCATCTTAACAGGATTACTTCATATAATACCAGAACAGACAATCCGACAACGTGGAATGAGATAGTCTATAAAGGCGATGATTTCTTTGAAAAGATGCTTTCTGAAAATGCCGGGAATGTAGTCGTTTTATCAGGAAATAACAGAAAAAAAGCGGAATATATTATCGGATCTGTTAATGCAGGATTGAACGTTCTGGCCGATAAGCCCATGATCATTTCTCCTGGTGATTTTCCGAAGCTTGAGGAGGCTTTCAATGTTGCAAAAGAAAAAGGAGTTCTTCTGTATGATATCATGACTGAAAGATTTGAGACCACTACTATTCTGCAAAAGCTTTTATCAAGGCAGGAAGCGATCTTCGGTAAACTTGAAGCCGGTACCATGGAAGAACCGGCAGTATCTAAAGTAAGCGTCCATCATTTTTCAAAGATCGTATCCGGGTCCCCGCTTCAGCGTCCGGCATGGTTCTTTGATGTGGAGCAGCAGGGTGAAGGGATTGTCGATGTAACAACCCACCTTGTTGACCTGGTACAATGGGAGTGTTTCCCTGAACAGATTTTAAGTCCGTCGGATGTTAAGATTGCTTCAGCAAGAAGGTGGCCAACTGTTATTTCTGAAGAAGAATTTAAAGGAGTTACCGGGTTTGACGATTTTCCGGAATTTCTGCAGAAGGATGTGAAGGATGGCAAGCTGAATGTTTATTCAAACGGAGAAATAATCTACCAGATAAAAGGGATATGGGCAAAGGTGTCAGTGACCTGGAACTATATGCCTCCTGCCGGCGGTGGTGATACGCATTATTCTGTGATGCGAGGTTCAAAATGCGACCTTGTGATCAAGCAGGGAGCTGATGAAAAATTCCTTCCAACTCTTTATATTGAGAAGGGCAAAGGATCATCCATGCCTGATTTCACCGCAAAGCTGAAAGAAGCATTGGGCAAGTTACCGTATGATAGTCTGCAGGTCGAGGCTGTTGACAGCAAAACGCTGAAAATCAACATGCCGAAGAAATACAGGGTTTCCCATGAGGAGCATTTCGGACAAGTAACTGCCAGGTTCCTGGAATATTTGAAAGAAGGTAAAATGCCTGACTGGGAAGTACCCGGGATGATAACGAAATACTATACCACAACATCTGCTCTTAAGTTAGCTAAGGAATAAGGCTTTACGGCTTGACGGCATTATGGATCAGATATTTTTTGGTTTTGCCTTCATACCTTCATGCCTTAACACCTTCATACGAAAAGATCCTCAACCACCATCGAATACAGTTCAGCCAGGTCAATCCCCGCGGCCTTTGCCTGTTTTGGGATGAGGCTTTCTTCCGTCATGCCTGGAACAGTGTTGATCTCAAGGAAATAAGGTTTCCCTTCCACAATGATAAAGTCAACTCTTACAATACCTTTACAGCCGAGGAGATCGTAGATCGCTGAGCTGAGTTCCTGAATTTCGTTGGTAATTTCTTCAGGCATATCAGCCGGAGTGACTTCATCAGACTTGCCGGGAGTATATTTTGCCTCGTAATCGAAGAATTCATTCCTGCTGATTATTTCAGTAACAGGAAGAACAAGGGCTTTCCCTTTCACCTTGACAACTCCGCAGGCGACCTCCCTGCCATCCATAAAAGCTTCAATCATAACTTCATTGCTCTCCTTAAAGGCTGTTTCGATGGCACCAGGAAGTTCATCCTTAGTTTTAACTTTTGTAACACCGAAGCTTGATCCGCTGTCGTTAGGTTTGACAAAACATGGTAAACCAGTCTCCATGATTATTGAAGCGGGATCAGGCATGTTTTCCTTTCTGAAGAGTATATTTTTGGCCATTGGTATGCCATACTCCTTCAGGTAAAGCTTGGAGGCCTGCTTATTAAAGGTAAGTGCGGAACTAAAGGTGCTGCAGCTGGAGTAGGGGATTTGCATCATATCAAAATAGCCCTGCAGAAGACCGTTTTCACCCGGGGTTCCATGGATGGCAATAAAGACAGCATCAAACCTGATTCTCTGGTCGTCTGTTTTTAAGGCGAAGTCATTTTTATCAATATTATAATAACGGCCTTTCTGATCTTCCCAGTACCAGTTTGTTCCTCTGATCATAATTATGTATACCAGGTATTTCGGGGACAACAACTTCCCAACCTCAACGGCGCTTTTAACGGATATCTCATACTCGGAGGAATCACCTCCTGCAACGATCGCTATGGTTCTCATTGAATAATTTTTATGG
>JBGPAF010000257.1:0-3766 GCA_041480535.1 Bacteroidia bacterium | reverse complement strand
TAGACTCTGCTGGAGTTGCAGTTTCCGGAGATCCTTCAACTGTAAGACTCGAAAAGAAATATACATATAATGAACTGAAGGAAATAGCTGAACTGGTCTCACCCCCACTAAAAGAAATAATTGAGGTACTGAACCATGAAAGTGTGAACCTTTTTGCCGAACATCTGGTAAAAGAAATGGGGAAAATGCTTAAAAAAATTGGCACCACAGCAGCCGGCATTGAAGTACTCTATAAGTTCCTTGAAGATTCAGGAGTAGACTCAGGCGGCATGTTCTTTGAAGACGGAAGCGGAATGTCGTCATTGAATGCGATAACCTCCAGGGGACTGGCTGATTTGCTGGTTTTCATGAGAACTAAAGGAAAGTATTTTAATGAATTTTACACTTCACTCCCGGATGCCGGGAAAGAGGGAACTCTTAAGAATTATTTCAAAAACCCGGTTTTTGATTCAACCCTTAAGGCAAAGAGCGGATCAATGACCAGAGTCAGAAGCTATGCGGGTTATTTTAAAACCTTGTCAGGAAATGATATGGCTTTCAGCATATTAATAAATAACTTTTCTGGTCCTTCTCAAAAAATCACAGCCGGAATTGAGGGGATCCTTAAGGAAACAGTTCTGGATAAATAGTATTTTAACGTTTCTATGAATAACATTGTCACTGTCAGAAGTTGCAAAGAGTACGATTTTCAAAAGGTTTATCAGCTTATTTCAGATATTTATCAAACATGCAAAGGTCCTGAACTGAAAAATAAAAAGGTTCTTATAAAGCCGAATGTTTTATCAGATGACCTGCCTGAAAAGTGTATAAGCACCCATCCTGTTGTGTTTGAAGCGATGATAAGGTTTCTCCAGGATAACGGAGCCACGATAGTTGCAGGTGATTCTCCTGCAGTTCATTTAAGAGGATTCAGACCGGTGAAATCAGGATTAAGTCAGGTTTGTGAAAAGACCGGGATAACATGGATAGATTTTACTACAAAGCCTTCTAACTTAACACTTAGAAACGGGAAGATCAGAATTGCTTCAGTTATTAATGAAGTTGACCTTATTGTTTCACTGCCTAAGCTCAAGAACCATGACCTTGTCTATTTCACAGGGGCATTAAAAAATACTCTGGGACTGGTACCTGGATTCGCTAAGGCAAAGCAGCATGCCGTGCATCAGAACAAAGAAAGTTTCAGCCGGTTTCTAGTGGATCTTAATGAAGCTGTAACTCCCCATTTCTTCCTGATGGATGGCATAATTGGAATGGAAGGACATGGACCTGGCCAGGGGACCCCGTTTAGAACCGAGGTTTTACTGGGTTCTGTAAATCCCCTTGCTCTTGATATTATAGCCAGCACTATTGCCGGATACAATCCAAATGATATTCCGACCAACAGGACAGGTTTGGAAAGGGGAATCTGGCTTAAATCGGCTGATGAAATAAACTATAATGGCCCTGTTCTGAATTCACTTATCAGGAAAGATTTTAAAAGAATTCATGTCACTGGTGATACCAATATCTCGCTTAAATTTCTGAAGGACAGAATCCGGTTCCTCAGGAAATTTGAAAGAAGGCCGGTATTCATTCATGGGAACTGCGCAGGATGCAAAAAATGTATTAAAATATGCCCCCGGAACGCGATTACAATGGATCGTGATATTAAGAATTATGTTGTGCTGACCGACCGGAAATGCATAAGATGCTTCTGCTGCAGCGAAGTATGCAAGTTCGATGCAGTCAAGATTAAAGTTAAGGTTTTTGGAACATAAAAGCCTTTATATCTCACTAAAAACCCTGAACGGCAGATTTGTCAGGCGTCAATCTTGGCATATTTTGCATGGGTTTCAATAAACTCCCTGCGGGGAGGCACATCATCGCCCATAAGCATTGAGAATATGTGATCAGCTTCAGCAGCGCTTTCAATCGTAACCTGCTTAACAGTTCTTGTATCGGGATTCATGGTCGTTGACCAGAGTTGTTCTGCATTCATTTCACCAAGACCTTTATACCTTTGTATCCCCACTGAAGATTCTTTGCCCTGACCCATCCCTTTCACAGCAGCTTCACGTTCCTCTTCGTTCCAGCATTACTGTTCGTTTTTCCCTTTTTTGACAAGATACAGTGGAGGCAATGCAATAAACAAGTAACCTCCTTTGATTAGATCCTGCATATATCTGAAAAAGAAAGTCATAATAAGTGTGTCAATATGAGATCCGTCAACGTCAGCATCAGTCATAATTACTATTTTGTGATAACGCAGACCTGAAAGGTTAAGAGCCATGCTGTCTTCATCGGTTCCAATGCTCACTCCAAGTGCAGTAAAAATATTCTTGATCTCCTCGCTTTCAAATACTCTGTGCTGCATCGCTTTTTCAACATTCAATATCTTGCCCCTTAATGGCAGAATTGCCTGGAATTTACGGTCGCGGCCCTGCTTTGCCGTTCCTCCAGCAGAATCACCTTCCACAAGGAATAGCTCACTTTTTTCTGGATCACGGTCAGAGCAATCGGCTAGTTTACCAGGAAGTCCGGAACCTGATAGTACAGTTTTGCGCTGGACCAGTTCTCTTGCTTTCCGTGCAGCATGACGGGCAGTTGCAGCAAGGATTACCTTTTGAACAATTATCCTTGCATCTTTCGGATTCTCCTCAAGGTAGTTTGTAAGCATTGTGCTGACAGCCTGATCGACTGCTCCCATAACCTCTGAGTTTCCCAGTTTAGTTTTAGTCTGGCCTTCAAACTGGGGCTCGGCAACTTTTACTGAGATTATTGCTGTAAGTCCTTCACGGAAATCATCTCCGTTAATATCAAATTTCAGTTTTGATGTGGCACCTGAATCATCTGCATATTTCTTAAGTGTTCGGGTCAATCCTCTTCTGAAACCTGCCAGGTGGGTTCCTCCTTCAATTGTATTAATATTATTTACATAGGAGTGTACATTTTCTGAAAATGAGTCATTATACTGAAGGGCTATTTCAACAGGTATATCAGTTTTATCAAAAGTAATATGAATTGGTTTTTCTATTAATCTAACCCTGTTAGAATCAAGATATTAAATAAATTCTTTAAGCCCAAGATCTGAACGAAACTCCTCATAACGCGGCTTGCCTCCGTTCCCATTCTCAACAAGTTCCCTCATGTCTTTGAGGGTAAGGAGAATCCCTTTGTTAAGGAATGCCAGTTCCCTGAGACGTGCAGCTAATATTTCAAAATTAAAATCTGTAGCCTGAAAAATCGTACTATCGGGTTTGAATGTAATGGTTGTTCCTGATTTGTCTGTCTCCCCTATAATTTCAACTTCAGTAGTCGGTTTGCCCTTCTCATACTCCTGTTTAAAGATCTTGCCTTCTCTCATTATGACAGCTGTCAAATTCTCCGAAAGACCATTTACACAAGACACGCCAACTCCGTGAAGACCACCCGATACCTTATAAGATCCTTTGTCGAATTTTCCACCAGCATGCAAAACAGTCAGTACAACTTCAAGTGCCGATTTTTGTTCCTTCTCCATAAGGCCTGTCGGAATTCCGCGTCCATCATCAGATACCGATAAAGAACCGTTTTCGTAAATAATAACCTCTATCCGTTTGCAATATCCGCCAAGAGCTTCATCAATTGAATTATCAATCACTTCATATACAAGATGATGCAGCCCTTTTACCCCAATATCGCCAATGTACATTGCAGGCCTTTTCCGCACGGCTTCAAGACCTTCCAGCACCTGGATACTCTCTGCAGAGTATTCAGCTTCTTCCTGCAATTTCTTTTCATTTTCACT
>JBGPAF010000256.1:0-3770 GCA_041480535.1 Bacteroidia bacterium | reverse complement strand
GAATCATGTACCGACTGGGATGCAGGCGTGGATATAAATATGGACCTTATCCGCAGGAAAGACGAGGACTACTGGAACAAATTCGGAGGGACTCCCAAAGCTTTTATAAACTACGAAAAGGGGAAGGAACTCTGGGCAGGTAATTTTGGTCCGGCCACGTCAATTCGATTTAATAAAGATGTCACTGAAAATGAGATCAGAGACAAGCTAAAAGGTTTAATCGATCCATATAAATCCGGTTTTATAATTGCTGATCTTCCACAGGAATCAATCAAAGCGGCAAATGAAGGCGTCGATTTCAGCACTCTCTTCCTGAGCCTTGGATTCTTCATAATACTTTCGGCCCTTATCCTGCTGGTTCTGGTTGTTTCAACTTTCTATGAATCAAAGAAGGATGAGGTTACGACACTTTTTTCAATTGGATTTACAAACCGTGAGATTGACAAGCTCCTGTTTCTTGAATCAGGTATTACTGCAGTCGTTGGAGCTGCACTCGGAGCATTAGCCGGAGGGCTTTTCGACCTAATTATAATAAAAGCTCTGAACTCTGTCTGGCAGGGCGCTGTTCAGACCAATACTTTAATTTCCAGTTTTGATCCACTGTCACTTGTAATTGGATTTGCGGTTACATTCATTCTCATACTTGTGATCCTTAAGATAGAATCATCAAGGTTTCTGAAATATCTTAACAAGCCTGAAACCGGAAAAACAAACAAACCTTCAGCAAGAAAGAACTTATTAATCACTGTTATATTTTTAACAATGACAATTGTTTTAATGGTTTTGTCATTTATCCTTGATGATTATTCCACACAACTCTCCTATTCGGCCGGAGTTATGATTTTTACCACTTTGATCCTGATGATCCGCCAGTATTACCTTGGAAAACAAAAAACAGGGATCTACAGTTTCAGAAAGAAAAGTCATATCTCAGATTCTTATTATTCATTTAATCCTTCACAGGCTATAGCCCCTGTTATTTTTCTTGCGGCAGGGCTCTTCGCAGTTATAATCACAGGTGTTAACAGAATGAATCTCAGCGACAACATGCTGAAGCCTTCAGGCGGGACTGGCAGATACCTTCTGTGGGGAGAATCATCAATACCAGTAAGGGGTAATCTGACAAATGAAGCAGGCAGGAAAGAGTACGGACTTGATGAACCTGAATTAAAAGAACTTTCGCTGGTACAGGCAAGGAAAACCTCCGGTAATGATGCCAGCTGTCTTAACCTGAATCATATTGCCTCTCCCCCGCTCCTTGGAATTGACCCGTCTGAATTCATAAAAAAAGGAGCATTTTCATTTGCTGTTATAATGAAAGGAATTGAACAATCAAATCCATGGCTGACACTTGATTATGCTCCTGCGAATGGCACTATTTATGGAATTGCTGACCAGACTGTGCTGCAGTACGGACTTAAAATAAAAGCCGGCGATACGCTGAAAATAAGAACTGAAAGCGGACAGATCCTTAATGTAATTATTATTGCAGGATTAAAGTCCTCTGTATTTCAGGGATACGTTATTATTGGAAGTAATAATTTCGTCAGGTTCTTTCCTTCAATCCCGGGGAGTCAGATTTTTCTGGCTGACGGAGATCCTGAATTAGCAGAATTATATAAAAATACCCTTACCGAACGGTTATCAGAATATGGTGTGCATTTCGAACCTGCCAGTGAAAGACTTGCCTCATTTTTTGTAGTCACAAATACCTATTTGTCAGTATTTACAATTCTCGGCGGTATAGGAATGATTTTAGGGGTGGCCGGATTAGGTCTGATACTTATAAGGAATTTCAACCAGAGGAAGAAGGACTTTGGTTTAATGCTGGCGCAAGGTTTCTCCGTGAAAAGCATCCGGAAGATTGTTTTCAGGGAACATGTATTGATCCTGCTTGCCGGCATCTTTACCGGTATTGTTTCAGCCCTTGTGGCAACCAGACCTTCAATAATGAACGATTCAGATCTTCCCTGGAAGACCATAGTCGTAATGATCTTGTTGGTTCTGATGACAGGACTGACGGCACTGGCAGCTTCAGTGAAATCAATTAAAAAGGATACTCTGATAAACAGGATCAGAAAGGAGTAGCTGTCAGCCGTGCTACTTTTTGCCGACTGCAAACAGGTTGTGCTGGGTCCTGAAAAATATCATTCCATCTGTTATTGCAGGGGCAGTCATACAGATATCTTTCATCGGTATTTCGGCCAGCAAATTAAAAGTGCTGCCATCCTTGATTATATAAACTGTTCCCTCTTCATCAACAACATAAATCCTGCCATCAGATGCGACAGGTGATGCTATAAAACTTTTAGCACTGCCAAGTTTTGCATTATATACTTCCTTCCCTGTTGAAGGATCCAGGCAATTAATGGTACCGTTCCAGTTGACATTATAAAGGAGATTCCTGTAAAGGAGCATTGTCTGAATATAGGAGCCGCCCCTGGGTAAGCTCCACTGAACGCCTGAATTTGAAGTCACATCGCCGTTAAGTGTGATATCGCCGGTTGCGCTTGTTTTTACGGCAATTATGGGCGAACTTTTCCCGTGTGCGCTGTTGAAATAAATAAGGTTATTTCCGATTACAGGCGTCGGGATCTGGATATCGCCCCCTCCCGACATCTTCCAGACCTCTTTTCCGGTTGCAAAGTCATATCCTCCCCTGTGCTTAAATCCATTAACTGCGACATAAGTCTTGCCTGCATTTGTATAAATGTTGGGTGTACACCATCCCGGATACTCATCTCTTTCTGATTTCCATAGTTCCACGCCTGTTTTGACATCATAAGCAGCTACAAATGAGTTTTCTAACACATCGCATTGAATTATCAGAACACCTTTATATATAATCGGGGAACTTGCGAACTCCCATTCTGCCTTCTGCATGGTAAAGAACACTGATTTCAATACACCGAAGTTCTTCTGCCACAGTAGTTTGCCATCGATGTCATAACAATACAGGCCTTCGGACCCAAAAAATGCCACAACATGCTTTCCGTCAGTGGCAATTGTTGAATTGGCATGTGTCGATTTCGGATGGCGTTTGATTTTGGGAACTCCCTTATATGATGTTCTTTCCCAAAGTATTTTACCATTGCTTTTTTCAATGCAATATACTTTCCATTCATGGACCGATGAATCCTGTACCGGGGTGACATCCCCATATAAACCAGGCTTAAAACCTGCTTTATCCGCAGTGCTGACTGCCGTGGTAATAAATAGCCTGTTGCCCCATATTGCCGGACTCGATATGCCCATGCCCGGTATTTCAATTTTCCATCTTATATTTTCCTGTTTGTCAAAATCAAATGTTGCAGGAAGATTTGCATTATCAAGCACTCCCGAAGCCATATATCCGCGGTAACCAGGCCACTGGCGTTCAGGTAATAATTGTCCGTACGTTAAGGAGGCAAAACAGGATGAAGCAAGTAAAACTGTGATAAGAAAGTGTCTGATTTTCATGATTTAGATTCTGTTATAAATTTGAAGGACTAAAAATAGAAAATCACGACATCATTATCAACTAAAAAGGAGTTTTCAGAATTTTAAATTGTATCCGACAGAAACTATATTTATATCCGAAATATGAGGGAGATAATCGCGCTGGAACATATATGCAAGCTCCAATGAATGTTTTTTCGCAATGTTATACTCAAACCCAGCCATAAACCTGTTTTTCTCAACGTATCTTTCAGGTTGAGTAAATATGGGAAAAAAGAATTCAGCGCCTATATACGGATTCACCGGGAATGAGGGGATATCATAAAGTACCT
>JBGPAF010000255.1:0-3771 GCA_041480535.1 Bacteroidia bacterium | reverse complement strand
GGAGCCGGGATCGAACCGGCACAGCATTGCTGCCACTGGTGTTTGAGACCAGCGCGTCTACCAATTCCGCCATCCGGGCGTTAATTGTCTTTCGTACTGCAGTCATTCAGTCATTCAGTCCTGCGGTCTGCTAAAATAGAAAATTTTCTTCACTTTTTACTTTTGTCTTTTATCTTTTGTCTTTTGCGATGACATCATCTCTCTGATGGCGTTTGCAATACTTTCCGCATCAAACCCGCATTCCCTGATAAGCTCTTCCTGTGTACCATGTTCAACAAAATAATCTGGTATCCCCAGTCGTTTGATTTCTGCATTATACCCGTTATCGCACATGAATTCCATTACAGCACTGCCCAAACCTCCTTTCAGAACGCCGTCCTCCACTGTAATTACCCTGTTGAATTTTTTGAATACAGAATGGAGAGCTCCAGTGTCGAGCGGGGCAAGGAACCTCATATCATAATGGGTGACACAGATCCCTTCACCAGCTAACTCAGAGACAGCCTTTATTACGAAATTACCCGGGTGGCCTATACTAAGAACAGCAATATCTTTCCCATCACTTATCAGCCTTGCTTTACCGATCTCAATTTCCTTAAAAGGCCTCTCCCAGTCAGTGACCATCCCGATGCCTTTTGGATAACGGATCGAAAAAGGAACATTATTCTTGTCAAGCTGGGCGGTATATAACAGATTTCTTAATTCCAGACTATCCATTGGTGCTGAAACGACTATGTTTGGAATTGAGCGCATGAAAGCAAAATCAAAGAAACCGTGATGTGTTGCGCCGTCAGTTCCTACAAGACCACCCCGGTCGATGCAGAAAACAACATGCAGGTTCTGAAGGGCAACATCATGTATAACCTGGTCGTATGCCCTCTGCAGGAAGGAGGAGTAAATATTGCAATAAGGTATCATTCCCTGGGTGGCAAGTCCGGCTGAAAAGGTAACTGCATGCTGTTCAGCAATGCCCACATCGAAAACCCTTTCGGGGATCTCTTTCATCATTATGCATAATGAACATCCTGTGATCATCGCAGGTGTAATGCCTGCTATCTTTTCATTTTTCCGTGCCAGCTCAAGGATTGTTTTTCCGAATACTTCCTGGTATGTTGCAGAAGTTCCTGCTTCGGGTGATTTAAGAATAATTCCAGTGTTCTTGTCGAATTTGCCAGGTGCATGAAATGCAGTCTGGTTTTCTTCAGCCTGTTTGAATCCTTTTCCCTTAATTGTAAGACAATGGAGCAATTTTGGACCTGGTATTCTTTTGAGGTCCTGGAGAACACTGGTAAGGTGTAAAATATCATGGCCATCAATCGGGCCGAAATATCTGAAATTAAATCCTTCAAACAGGTTACTCTTATCAAGGAAAGTACTCTTAAAACCAGCTTCGAGCTGGCTGGCCAGAGTCCGGGCATTCGGCCCCATCCTTCCAAACCTGCCCAGAAAATTCCATACCTTATTCCTGAATCGGTTATATGTTCCGCTTGTCGTAATATCGATAAGATATTCTTTAAGTGCTCCGACATTTGGATCGATGGCAATGTTATTATCGTTTAGTATAACCAGAATATCTGACTTCGCGAAACCGGCGTTGTTAAGTCCTTCAAAAGCTTCTCCGGCAGTCATGGCACCATCACCAATAACAGCAACCACATGCCTTTTTTCACCTTTGCGTTTTGCAGCAACAGCCATGCCGAGAGCTGCGGAGATAGACGTTGAAGAGTGACCTGTTCCAAAAGCATCATATTCACTTTCGGCCATTTTTGGAAATCCGCTGATGCCCTTGTACATTCTGTTTGTTGAGAAATTATCCCTTCTGCCTGTAAGGATCTTATGTCCGTATGCCTGATGGCCGACATCCCATATTATTTTATCATAGGGTGTGTTGAAAACATAATGAAGAGCTACTGTAAGTTCGACTACACCAAGGCTTGCACCCAGATGCCCGGGATTCTTACTTACCATATCAATAATGAACTGCCTTAACTCTGTGCTAACTTTTATCAGATCTGACGGTTTGAGCTTCCTGAGGTCCTCAGGAGAGGATATTTTAAAGAGAAGATTCTCCTCCTGGTTCATTATGAAAATAAGTAAGAAATGTTGTGCAAATATAACAATTATTATTCCCTTATGTTTGCTGAGGCTTACCGCGGATTTTCTTATTTTTGTGCGTTAACGAAACACTAAAACCTTCTCCTGATCATGAATAAACAATTTGCTGTTACTCTCATAATTGTTCTGTCGGTTGTATTGGTCACATCATGCGTTTCCGGCAAGAAATACAGGGAACTTCAGTATGCAAGCAGGCAGAATATGATGGACCGTGACGATTTCAAAGCCGAAAATTTAACCCTTTCGATGGAAAACAGGGAAATAGAAACAAAGATCGGGGCTCTCGAAAAGGAGATGGGGAAAATCAGGCAGGATTTCGCGCTCGCAGAGATTGAACGCAACAAAGCCAAAGAGGATTTGAATATCATTTCAGGAAGATATAATGATCTGCAGAATGCACAGGATGACCTGATAAAGGGAAATGTAAACGAAACAAAAAAGCTTCTTACCGAACTGCAGTCTGCACAGGAAAATCTGAAGCAGAAAGAGGACATCATGCGCCAGCTCGAAGAGTCGATGGATCTGAAAAAGGTGTCACTCGACGAGCTTACTCTTGAACTCGAAAAGAAAAATGCCAAACTGGCTGAACTTGAAAAGATCCTTGATACGCAAAAAAAAACTGTTCAGGACCTGAAGAACAAAGTGTCTGAAGCGCTGCTGGGATTTGAGAACAATGGTCTGACGATCACAAATAAGAATGGTAAAGTATATGTTTCCCTCGAAGAAAAACTACTGTTTAAAACAGCAAGCTGGGAAATAGATGCCAACGGGAGGAACGCCTTGAGGAAACTGGCTGTGGTTCTGGAGAAAAATCCGGATATCCAGGTCACTATTGAAGGTCATACAGATAATGTCCCATATTATCCGGGAACCGGTCAGCTCCGGGATAACTGGGACCTCAGTGCTAAAAGAGCTACCTCGGTCGTAAGGGTTATCCTTGAAGGTTCGAAGATCAAGCCAGGAAGGCTTACTGCAGCCGGACGCAGTGAATATGCACCAGCTGAAGCAGGCGATACACCGGAATCGCGACAGAAAAACAGAAGGACTGAAATAATCCTTACACCTGACCTTACAGAATTGTACAAGCTTATTGATAAATATTAAGCATTTCGGATTGCGGATTTACAAATCCGAAATCAAAAATTCGAAATCCGAAATTACTCGGAAAATTCCTGCAATCTCACTTTCATATTCTTAAGAGCCTGGAGCAGGTTCTCCTCCGGTTTGAGGAAATCCTGGTTTTCCCAGAAAACAGGATCATAATCCGATATTGTCTTTGAAAAGACAGAATGCACGGGAGCGAGTTCCTCTTTTTCAAACCTTGTTATATTAACAAGACTCGTACTTGTGACCGCCATTTCAAGAAACACATTGAACTGTGTATTGAAGAGTTTCTTTTTCTGCTTTGATTCGAATACAAGATCTCCCCTTACATGACTGAGGAAATATCTGTCATCTATTTTACGGTAACTGACCGAATATTTAACCGATACTGGCCAGGTAGTAAAATCCCTGGAGGGACTTGAAATAAATGTCTCCCTCATTTTGCGCAGATAAGCAGGATTTATTTCAAAATCAGCCTTAAGGATGGCAAAGTCAGTGGTATGAATAAATACAGATCCTCTGAACATGGGCATCTCAAATCCTTCTTTTGGT
>JBGPAF010000254.1:0-3779 GCA_041480535.1 Bacteroidia bacterium | reverse complement strand
TGTGAGATACATCGATCCTTTGTATTTAATGACTTGTACCAACTAAAAGATAAGTTCCGGATTATGGTTAATTTGCCGGGAAAGCGTCAAACACCTTAATTTCAAATGGAAGTAAAGTGATCCTGAATGTTCGACCCTGTACTGAAATTTGTTTATGCCCGGTCTCCTTCATTTTTCTTACCTCATAAAATACATAGCTGTCACTTAAATTATCAGGCAGGTCGAATACTTTGGTTACGATTACTTCAAATGTTTTTTCGACTTTTGAAGGATTACGTAATGACAAAACAGCTTTTTTCATTGACCAGGCTGCAAAACCATATACTTCTCCTTTTGAAGGATCACCTCCCACCCAGTGAACATCCGCCATCACTGATTCATTTTCTTTTGCCCAATTACTTGCATCGGCAAGGCAATTCCAGTTATCCGTGTTAAGTTTGTGCGGATTGATGTACAATTCCTGCAAATTTGTTCCTGTAGCAAAGAAAGACCATATCTCATCCGAAATATCCCTATCGATCATCTCAAAAGAACCTGGATTTCCATTATCTGCTATACATATCCCACATAACATCAAAGCATTTAATGGAAAAAGCGGACTGCGTTCCACAACATTTTTATAAGTTTCTGCGTCCCGGTATGTGATCCACTGCTGACGCTTTGAACCTTCACCCATCATGTTGGTATCGTCACCGCCCCGCCAGATATTATCTCCGTACTTCAGCCAATAAACTGAAGGCCACGTCCCCGTGGTTAAGCTCAGATAAAGATTGGATTTCAATGCTAGCAATTCATCCAGGAGCTTTAAAAAGGCTTCAACATCTTTCTGGTATGAAATACCGGCTCCGCTTCCACCTCCTATACCATCAAATTTGAACATAGAAATATTATATCTTTTAATAAAATCAGTGGTAACTTCTTTAAAACGATTGTAATATACCGGGCCTGAAAGGGAAAATCCCTGATCATTGGTTTCGAAAGGAGGATTCTGCCTGTTCCCATACTCAATACGCAAACGCTTTGCATCACCATAACCACCAAAAGGAGACAACCAGACACCTATATATGAATTATATAATTCAGCAACTTCCTTTAGTTTCGAAAATCCATCAGGAAAGCCAGAGTGAAACTGCCATAGTGTTTTGTTATCATCCCATCCATCATCAAATAAAAAACCTTTCAATGGTGCATGACGCTTTTTGATAAGGCTATCACCAAATACCTTAATCCGGTCCATGCATTCACTTTCTGTAAACTTCCGGTCATCCCAGGCGATATCGAACCAGGAATTATAATGCAGAACCTGATGATACGGATGAGCCCTCTCTCTTTCCACATAGTACAGGAAACCTCTCCGCAACTGGTTTTCCGGTGTAATTCCCCAAACGGTTGAAACTTCATTCATCAACCTTGGCAGAAAAGCTGAAATACTTGTTTTGTCCTCTTCAACTTTGGAAAGTGGATACTCAATTGCAAAGAACATATTGTCATACACAATGGGTGAGCCATCTACAGTACCCTCTCTTCGTGCTCCAATATGAACAGGGAGCTTAACCAAGGACATTTTTAAGACTTTATTCCCGTCATTGGCTTTAAAATTGAAAATCTGACGAACATAGTTTGAACCATCTCTGAGATCTGCTTCCCAGTGTACTGATAGTCCTGCTTTTTTATTTTGTAGTTCAGCTGAATACTTTTTGCCTGGCAATCTCTCAGCAAAGCATGATGCATACTCATTACCCGTGATATTTTCTGAAACAGGTGAATTTACGAGCATGAAATCATCGGAAGTCATTAGGCTGCTGTCCTGCAGCATAAGCTCAAATAATGGAATAGGATTGGACTGAACCTTGTTACCTGATTTTTTATCCTCAAATCCTGCGATTTTTATTTTTACACCATCATTTACAAACTCCATCATGACCACATTGTTTTCAAGTATGATCTGGTTGACAGATAATATTTTTATATTTGCTTGTCCTGGATTTTCACCAGGATATGGGATCTGTGCAGCCAGATGATTATAGCCGATTAGAATAGCCCCTATAAAAACAACCAGGTTAGGTTTCATTGAATCAGGTTCTTTTGCAATTGCTCAATAGCCAAGGCAATTTTCTGCCGGGTATCTAAAATACGTTCTGGCTGATCAGGATATCTCAATGTATTTTCCAGGGTTACTTTAATTTTTCTAGGATATTTATAGAGGAGGTAATCCTCGGGACTTAATAATTGCCTGTATTCATTCAATACGGTATTTGTGGAATCATACCCGACCTTTGAAATCAGTTCTCTGAGCCTGAAAAGATATTCATAGTCTTCCATCCCATCCCGGAAATTTTCAAGTCTGATTGATGAAAAAGGAATTCCGTCAGGACCTGGGTAAATTAGCTGACCTTCACCGTTAAAATAATAGTAGGTACGCGAATCCCAGGGAACATTCGGCCACTTCTGATCCATCGGTTTGCCCTTCTTTACATTTCTCCAGAAGTAGTTTGAACTCCAGTGTTCAAATCCATCTACCCCGTACATCCAGCAATACCATGCGATGCTGCGCTGATAGATTGCAGGGCAGTCGATAAAGAAATTGGGAGCGCTTTCCCTGGCAAGGGTGCAGAAATAGGTCCATATCTCGACGCCTTTTGCCTGGGTTTCAGGCGATTCTATAATGTTGACAGGTGCCCAGATATTAACCAGATTATTTAACCCGTACTTATCAGTGGACTTATCCCAGAAATCGTATGGCCCTCCTTCGGCAAATAATTGCAGTCTCAGATCCGGATCAATCTTCTTCAGTCTTTCAGCACGTTCTTTGATATATGGCCACTCAAGATCTGTCGGTTCATCCCAGAGTTCAACCAGGGCTTTGTCAAGCCAGCCCTTATTTTTCAGGAATTTGGTATAAGCCTCTACAAATTTATAAGCCTTCTCTGCCTCTTCAGGTGTGTAAAGACCCTTTTTCATCTGGATTATTGAGAATCTGGTCAGACCCCTATCGATACAATAACCCAGTACCTTTTCCACTTTGCTGAAATCATATTCTCCGGCACTGTTTGGTGTCTGATTTACGTAATTAACTCCTGCGGAGCCTGGATTAAATCTGTGCTTTAATAGCAGATCGCAGAATCTTTGATACCATTCAATCGGGAATTCTTCAAGATTATAAAAATCCTTTAGATATTCTATCTCATCCCAGGAATGTGTTTTTAAATGACTCGCAACCGGGAGGTCAAAGTCCCATACCCTGCAGCTGATCTGTGCCGTAACACTTTTCATACCCCTGGCTTTGATGGTGACGGTACCTTTATAGTCACCTGATTTTGTTCCGGCCGGGGCATAAACAGTTATCCAGATCGGTCTGCAAACATCATTACCGTCAACGTCAATGCCGGCTTTCAAAGGAATCAGAGGATCGGGATGCCAGCCTTTATAAGCTGCCACATAGTCGGCCTGCCATTCAATTTTATTATAATCAACAAGTGCTGCTTCAATATTTTTTCTTTGAATAACCTCTCCATTTTTACCCGTCAGATCGCTCACTTCAACAGAAAGCTGCTCCAGATTCCTGCCAAAAGGCAATATGGCGAGTTGAAATGATTCATATTCATTCCTGGCCATGGATATATTAATATGGTCGTTCAAAGGTTGAGGAAACAGTTCATCCCTGCGCAATTTCAGAACCGAATGGGCGATTGCTATCCCAAAATCATCCTCTCCTTTCCAGTCATGCAGGGCTGTCCATCTCACTTTGTGCAGGTGGTGAGATATCTCGAGGTCCTTTT
>JBGPAF010000253.1:0-3785 GCA_041480535.1 Bacteroidia bacterium | reverse complement strand
CTGCATATCATTCCCGGATCATTTGCCATTGGCAAGAATGAGGATGAGGGCAATAATATGTATTAATGTTTTATTCAATTTTTGTTTTAAATTGAATGACAAAAGTATTTAAATTTTTAATAAATCAAATGAAAAATGCATTTTTTCTTCAAATAATTTATGAAGATTAATAAGCCTGGTTATATGTTTAATGCATATCAGTTCTGATTATCAGTAATTTAAGACGATTTAAATTTATCAGGTAGTTTCGTAAAAAACTTATTAAATTCATCTTAAATTATATCATTCTATAAATGAGAGAAAAAATTTTTGTACTTATTATTTCAGTGCTCGTTGCCAGCCTTGTTTCTACTTCGTCCGGGCAGAAGAGGAAGACCATCGAATCACCAGATACTATTCATGTAATTGGTCATGCCCACATGGATATGAACTGGCTATGGACCTATTCAGAGACTATGCAAATGTGCAACGATAATCTCCGGCAAGCTGTGGCTTTTATGAAGGAATTTCCTGATTTTACAATGATCCAGAGCCAGGCTGCCGTATATAACTTTGTGGAAAAGGTTGATCCGCCTCTTTTTGAACTGGTTAAGAAATATGTAAAAGAGGGTCGGCTTGAACTGGCCGGAGGCATGTGGACCGAAGGGGATATGAACCTCTCTTCGGGTGAAGCTATTGCCCGGTCATTTCTTCTGGGACAACGTTATTTTCAGAGCCGTTTTGGAAAGACAGCTAATATAGGATGGCTGCCCGATAATTTTGGTCATATTTCTCAAATGCCTCAGATACTTAAGCTTACCGGTTGTGACTATTTTTATTTTCATCGAACCAAACCTTATACTGGCACCTTCTGGTGGATCGCTCCCGATTCATCAAAAGTGCTCTGTTATGCGAATGACACTTACAATGGGGATATAACTCCTGATCTGAAAAATGAAGTACAGAAATTTTCACCGGATAAAAGGAGAATATTGCAAATTACCGGTGTGGGAGATCATGGAGGCGGACCAACACGGGCAAACATCGAAATGATACATCAGCTTGATAAAACACCTGGATACCCTGCAGTTAAATTTACAACGGCCGGTGATTTTTTCTGGAAAGCATCAAGGGAAATGAATGGCCGTCCAACCCATCGTGGTGAAATGCAATTCATCTTTGAAGGTTGTTACACCAATGTGGCAGATATAAAATCCGGGAACAGGAACTGTGAAAACGCTCTTTATGCAAGTGAGTTTTTCAATACTCTCCGCTGGCTTAACGGAGACAGTTATCCTGATAAAGATTTTAATGATCTGTGGACAACTGTTGCCTTTAACCAGTTTCATGATATACTCCCGGGTTCAGCTATCAATGAAGCAAATAAAGAAGCAGTTGCCCGGTACACAGAGGTCCTCCGGAAAACAAATGAATTACGCAACAACGCTTTCAGGAAGATGGCCGATGAGGTTAAATTCCAGACAGCAATGGGTCAGCCTGTAGTTGCATATAACCTTCAGCCTTTCAGTCGCAAAGCTGTCGTTGAAGCAAATGTATATTCATATGAAGAACCTGTAACAGCTAAGCTTGCCAGCTGGGGAGATTATTACGATTCAAAAAACATTACTCCTGTCAGTGAAGGAGAATCTGTTCTTCCAACAGTTCTGGTACGTGATTCATCCGGCAGGAGTTATCATGCCCAGGTTGTCTGGGGAAAATCCACACCTCCGGGATTCACCTCGAAAGTTCAGTTTATTGCCGACAACATGCCAGCCGGGGGGTACAAGACATTTTATATCGATCTGACCAAGCCAGGGGAATATAATGAGGCTATACCATTCAATGACAATACTTTCGAGACGGATTTCTTTACAATTAAGTTCGATATGAAAACAGGTGGTATTATAAGCCTGTTTGATAAACGCACAGGAAAGGAATTTGTGAGAAAAGGGGGCAACCTCAATAACCTGAGAGTTTATCTTGAAGATAAGAAAGGGTCAATGAAATCATGGACCATTAATAAAATTGTAAAGCAGGAGGATGTCTCCGATGTTAAAAGTGTAAAAGTAGTTGAGAATGGCCCGGTAAGAGCATGTGTTGAAACAGTAAAAACATGGGGAAAATCGAGATTTATTGAAAGGACTTATCTTTATCGTTCATATCCTCGTATTGATTACGATATGGAGGTTCACTGGCTCGAAACCGGCAGCGATTCGACAGATTCTCCGATGTTAAGGGCACTCTTCCCGATTGCAATGGAAAATTCAAAATTCTACTCCCAGGTTCCGTTTGACGTGGTAGAAAGACCGGTTGATGGCAAAATAAACGGGAAAGAAGCTCCTTCATGGCTTACACATAACGATGTTTATGGGATTAGTGCAGAAGTGATTGACGGGCAGGAGGTCCCTGCTCAAAAATGGGTCGATGTATCTGATGGGAAGGTCGGAATTGCCCTTCTGAATAAAACCAAATATGGCCATTCATTTAGTCGTGGTGACCTGCGGATTACCCTGTTAAGATCAGCCGGAGCACCTGATATTTATCCAAACATTGGTAAATTTAATATCAGCTATTCGCTTTATCCTCATTCCGGCGACTGGAAGAATGGCGTCTGGGCAGAAAGTGAAGATTTTAATATTCCTGTATATGCTGCAGAACCACCATCTCTTGCACTTGTGAAGTCACATGCTTCACGTCCTGAAGAGGCTTCATTCTTTTCGCTTGATGCTGCTAATATCATCCTTTCCGGAATGAAACGATCTGAAGAGGGGAATGAACTTATTATCCGTATTGCCGAAGTTGAAGGCAGAGCTGGTACGGTCAATCTTATATTGCCTTTTGAAATTTCAGAAGCACGCAGGTTGAACCTGTTGGAATTACCATTAGAGAATGCTGCTGCTCCAGGAATTAATGGCAGGTCTGTCAAGATTGAATTTAAACCAAAAGAGATTATTACACTTGGACTTACAATATCTGGCCAATAAAATTCTAACTTTGACAGGTTTGGGAAAATTACAGCAATTAATTCGATTTCAAAAAAATAATAATAAAGTAAAAATTAAAAACTATTTCAAATGAAAAAAAGAACCTTTATCTCAATTGTTATGTTATTGGCTGTCAGTGGCCTGATTTTAACCACTTTTTATTCATGCAATAAAACACCTCATAAAAACATCGGATTGCAGCTCTATTCGATCCGCGACTCGATAAACCGGGATGTCCCGGCTGCGATTGCTAAAGTGGCCAAGATGGGCTATACCTTTGTTGAGCCGGCAGGTTATGGCGAAGGGAAATTCTATGGTATGGAACCTTCTGCATTCAAAACTCTATGTGAATCCAATAAACTTGGCGTAGTGAGTTCCCATACAGGCCAGGCTCTTCCTGATTCAGCTAATTGGGACAAAGTAATGGCATGGTGGGACGAATGCATAGCCGCGCATGCTGCTGTTGGTGTGAAATTCATTGTTCAGCCGTTTATGGGCCGCGAGGCGTATCAGAGCCTTGATACCCTGAAGAGATACTGTGACTATTTTAATTTGATCGGCGAAAAGTGCAATGCCAAAGGAATACGCTTCGGATATCACAATCATGATAAAGAGTTCTCTACCCAACTTGAAGGACAAACAATTTACGATTTCATGCTTACAAATACTGATCCCACTAAAGTAATGTTCGAAATGGATCTTTACTGGACAGTCGTGGGAGGTGCAAATCCGGTTGATTATTTCAACAAATATCCCGGCAGGTTTGAACTGTGGCATATTAAAGACAAGTATGAAATAGGTGGAGCAGGTACAATGATGGAT
>JBGPAF010000252.1:0-3789 GCA_041480535.1 Bacteroidia bacterium | reverse complement strand
TTTTATCATTCCATTTGCTTCTTTTATCTCGGGCCAAACGTGCCACCTTGAAGGGGTAGGAGTGATGCTGATCCAGAATACTGGTGTATCTTTAAATTTTCTCCGGATTATGTACAGGGTTTTTTTGAATAATTGCGAAACTTCAAGCGGACTTTTGTCATCATCGTTACCTGCAATATCGTTTGCGATGAAAATAACGATCGCCTGGCATGGATGAGGGTAGATTATTCGGTCTGCATATACCATGAAATCGCTAAGTTTTGCACCACCATAACCTCTCTGGATAACGTTGTACGGAAGGATATCCTTCCCGATGGTCGACCATAGCTTTATGCTTGAACTGCCTGCAAAAAGTATTGCATCTGAAGGGTATGACTTTGAAATGTCGAGCTGTTCAAATTTTTCAATATCGCTTTCCCATGCTTTAACTTCGGGAAGCTCCTGATATTTGCTTAATGGTGCGCAGGAAACTATTAATATTAAGGTAATTAATGGGAAATAACGTCTCATTATAATTAATTTTTTTATAAAGGTAACGGTTATTTGTCAAAAAATGTAAAAAAGAAGATGCCAGTGGTAAAGATTTGCTAACGCTGAAAATAAAATAATTGATTTTACAAAAAAAAAGTTACGTTTGTAATTGCTATAAAAACTATCCAAACCTAGTCAATAAAAACCCCATGCCAAGAAGTAAGTTATTTCTCACAAAACCACTGGATCAGCTTCTAAATGAATCGAAGGAAACTGGTGGTTTAAAAAGATCTCTGACAGCACTCAATCTCACTACACTTGGTATTGGGGCAATAATTGGTGCGGGTATTTTTGTACTCACGGGCCAGGCTGCAGCACAGTATGCGGGTCCGGCAATCGTACTGTCTTTTGTTATCTCAGGTCTGGCTTGCGGATTTGCAGGATTATGCTATGCTGAGTTTGCTTCGATGATCCCGATAGCTGGAAGCGCATATACATATTCATACGCCACACTTGGGGAATTCCTTGCCTGGATAATAGGATGGGATCTTATCCTTGAGTATCTTTTTGCAGCTTCTACTGTCTCTGTCGGATGGTCGGGTTATGTTGTGAGTTTTCTGAAGGACCTTAATATAAATATCCCTGCTCAGTTTACTGGTGCATCAGGCTCCGTTCTGATAAACGTCCCTGACATGGGATGGAAGCCTTTAACAGATACATTTGCCCAGACATTAGCCGCATCCGGAATCAATGTTGATTCATTAGCTCATGTCACCTGCATACTTAATCTTCCGGCGATGTTCGTTGTTGCATTATTGACAACACTGCTGGTTATAGGAATAAGAGAGTCGGCCAACTTCAATAATGTTATGGTGATAACAAAGGTATCGGTTATTATACTCTTTATTGCACTCGGTTTTATGTTCGTTAAATCGGCTAACTGGCATCCATTTATACCTGCAAACAAAGTTGAGAGTACACCGATTTCCGAGTATGGATCTTTCTGGGCATGGCTGAAAGCTTATAGCGGTGAATTCGGTAAGTTTGGTTTCAGCGGTATACTCCGGGGGGCCGGAGTCATTTTCTTTGCTTATATTGGATTTGATGCGGTTTCGACTGCTGCACAAGAGGCAAAAAATCCTCAGAAAGATATGCCGATCGGAATTCTTGGATCTTTGGGAATTTCAACAGTACTTTATATCCTCGTGGCAATTGTACTTACAGGTATTGTAAGTTACACTGCACTTAATGTTCCTGATCCGGTTGCTGTTGGGGTGGATGCAATGGGTAAAGGGATGTTTTGGCTCAGACCAATAGTCAAAATTGCAGCGATTGCCGGATTAAGCTCGGTGATCCTTGTTATGTTGCTCGGACAACCCAGGATCTTTTTCACTATGGCAAAAGATGGTCTGCTCCCTCCTGTATTTTCGAAGGTACATCCCAAATTTAAGACACCTTACATCAGTACAATTGTTACAGGTTCCGTTGCCATGATTATTGCAGGGATACTGCCAATAAGCATACTGGGTGAGCTGGTATCGATTGGAACACTTCTGGCATTCATTATTGTATGTATAAGTGTTTTGGTCCTGAGAAAATCGAGGCCTGAAATCCACAGACCATTTAAAACGCCCTGGGTTCCTTTTGTCCCGATTGCGGGGGCAGTTATATGTTTTCTTCAGATGGCAGCATTGCCTCTTGATACCTGGTTGAGACTGGTTATCTGGATGGCGGTTGGATTCTGTATTTACTTCTTCTATGGGATAAAGCACAGCAAGATCAGAGCAGATAACGGGAAGGATTAAATTTCGTCTGAGAACACCGCCCGGGCCAGATCCCTCAGATTATATCGTGATGCCATTGCCTCACCATAAGCTCCGGCTGACCGGATTGCTATAATATCTCCTCTCCGGGTTTCAGGAAGTTCAATAAATTTAGCGAAGGAATCTGCTGATTCACAGACAGGGCCGACAACATCATATTTGTTTACTTTGCCATTTGATGTCAGGTTTTCTATTTTGTGACTTGCCTGGTACAGAGCTGGTCTTATCAGATCGGTCATTCCGGCATCAATAATTGCAAAAGTGGTATTGCTTCCTTTTTTAATAAACAGCACCTTCGATATCAGAGATCCGCATTGCCCTACCAGCGACCGGCCGGGTTCAATATGAATATTCTGCCCGGACCGGAGTTTGACAAACTCCTTTATCATCGAAAGGTAATCTTCAAAACGGGCAGGCTTTTCAGGATTTGTGTAATCTATTCCCAGTCCACCGCCTACATTAATTATTTCAAGGTCAACGTTTTGTGTTGAGAACCATTCCTGCAGTTCATTTATCCTTGAACACAGGCTTTTAAACACTGACATCTTTGTGATCTGGGAACCAATATGGAAGTGTATCCCTTTCAGATCCACATGTTTCAATGATCCCAGCCTTTCCATCACTTCTTTCAGTTCCCACGTATTGATCCCGAATTTGCTTTCCGGAATAGCTGTTGTAATGTATTTATGAGTATGTGCATCAATATACGGATTGATCCTGAGGGCAATGGTTGCTATCTTATTTCTTTTTTCAGCCAGTGAATCAATGACTTCAATTTCCGCTATCGATTCGCAATTAAAGCACAAAATACCTGTTTCGAGAGCGGCTTCGATATCCTTGTCGGTTTTTCCAACTCCTGCAAATACAATTTCTGAAGATTTAAAACCGGCTGATATAGCAGCTTTGATCTCGTTAAAATTTACGCAGTCAGCTCCAAATCCGTATGAAGAGATTATTTTAAGTATCCTTGGATTACCGTTAGCTTTTACTGCATAATGGACTTTGAATCCTGCTTTTGCAGATTCATCTTTTACTGTCTGGCAGGTCGCACTAAGGACATCGAGATCGTAAAAATAAAAAGGTGTCGGCAGATCTCTGAATTTATCGATGGTTTTACTTGTGAACATATTACTGGTCAAATAGATATCTGTTAAGAAGTTTCAGTGCATTTAATTTATCCTTTGAGTCAATCAGCAATGAAATACTGTATGGACTTCCTCCGTATGAGATCATTTTCAAGGGGATAGTATTCAGGGCTTCAAAAATCTCCGGAGCAGAACCTGTCCTTTCTGTACGGAAATCCCCGACAATACAGATTATGGTCTGGTCTTGTTCAATTTCCACCGAACCAAGCTCTTTTAAATCGTGTGCTATCTGGGTGATAAACTGAGGATTATCGACAGTGATCGCAACTGATACTTCTGACGTGGTGACCATATCGATCGGAGTTTTATAGGCTTCGAATATTTCGAATATTTTTCTAGAAAACCGTATG
>JBGPAF010000251.1:0-3808 GCA_041480535.1 Bacteroidia bacterium | reverse complement strand
TTCTGGATAAAAAGGGTTTATAAGGATTATCCTGAAGTTTTCAGAAGAGCATTACCTGATACACTGGTGTGGAGAAGCCCGATGGGTTTCAATGATCCTTATGTCCAGTATTATTTCAGGCACCCTTCGTATAACAGCTATCCTGTTGTTGGTGTCAGCTGGGTAAAAGCAAATGATTACTGTCTCTGGAGGACTGACAGGGTTAATGAGCAGCTTCTGATAGATGAAGGTGAACTGAATCCTGATCCAAACCAGCTTAATGAAAAGAACTTCAATACAGAGGCTTATCTTGCAGGTCAGTACGAAGGAGTTGTCAATCAGCTTCGCGAAAGCCTTAATCCAAATCAGACTGAAAGGCGTACCAATTTTGAGGATGGATTGCTTCTGCCGGCATACAGGCTGCCAACTGAGGCAGAATGGGAATTTGCTGCTTATGCACTCAGAGGCAATACTTTTGAAGAGCGTATTTATGAAAGAAGAATATACCCATGGGATGGCCACAATGTAAGAAATTCAGCCAAAAAATCCCGTGGTGAAATGATGGGTAACTTTGTCCGCGGCAGGGGAGATATGATGGGTGTAGCCGGGAGCCTGAATGACAACGGAAGCATAACCACCGATGTAAAATCATATTGGCCGAACGACTATGGACTTTATTGCATGGCTGGTAATGTCAATGAATGGGTTCAGGATGTCTACCGTCCGCTTACTTCTGAGGATGTTGATGGATTCAACCCTTTCAGGGGTAATGTTTTCACTGACCTTGAAAGAGATGCCAACGGACAGGTTGTCGGGAAAGACAAATTGGGACGTCTGAAAATCGATACCGTTCAGGATAAAGATGTGGCAAACAGGTATAATTATCAGAAAGGCGATTACAGGAACTACAGGGATGGCGATCTGCCGTCTTCAATTGTTGCTGGTAACCTATGGACAACGGAAGACAATAAAAAAGGATCAGTAAGAATGTACGTCCAGGAAGAAGGTGATTACTTTACACTTATTAATGATAACGCGAGGGTCTACAAGGGCGGATCATGGAGAGACAGGGCATACTGGCTTAATCCTTCCGCAAGAAGATTCCTTGATCAGGAAAGTTGCCGCGATGACATCGGATTCAGATGTGCAATGATCAGGGTCGGAAGCCCTTCGGGATTTTGATTAGATAAAATATTATTATATTAGCCTCATTATGGAATCATAATGAGGCATTTTTTTTAAAAGTTATGAAAACCGAACAACTGTACAGGATATTCAGAGACGAGTCAACTGGTGTGTCGACCGATTCACGGACCATTAAAAAAGATCAGCTCTTTTTTGCACTCTGGGGTCAGAACTTCAACGGAAACAAGTATGCCACTGAAGCCCTTGATAAAGGAGCTTCATATGCTGTAATTGATGATCCGGTGTATGAAACAGAGAAGACAATACTTGTCGACGACTGTCTTATTGAATTAATGGCTCTGGCCGGGTATCACCGTAAAATGATAAAAGCTCCGGTACTGGCAATTACCGGGACCAATGGAAAGACGACCACAAAAGAATTGATTGCTGTCATAATGTCAAAAAAGTTCAAAGTTCATTATACCAAAGGGAATTTTAATAATGAAATTGGCTTGCCGTTAACTATTCTGTCAGCTCCTGACAACACTGAGATGATGATACTTGAGATGGGAGCAAATCACCTTGGCGAGATCCGTGCATTATGCAATGTTGCCAGACCCGACTATGGCATAATAACAAATGTAGGAACAGCACATCTCGAAGGGTTTGGATCTTTCGAGGGAGTACTAAAAGCTAAAACTGAACTATATGAGCATCTCAGAAAAGTAAATGGAATAGCCATTTACAATGATAAAAACCCATTACTGACAGAAAAAATTTATAAGCTTGTTAACAGGGGAGTCCCATATACAAATCCAACAGGTGTTGAACTGGTTGTCGAAGCTTTGCCATCTGAAATGAACCTGGCGGTAAGAGTTAAATACCAGCACAGGACCCATGATATTCAAACAGGTCTTTTTGGAGCTTATAACCTCGAGAACATAAAAGCCGCAATAGCTACAGGTTTGTTTCTAGGAGTTGAAATGGATGAAATTGCGGAAGCAATATCTAAATACCAACCGGGGAACAACCGGTCGCAGATAAAGACCACTCCACAAAACAATACCCTTGTATGCGATTCCTATAACGCAAATCCGACCAGCATGCTGCTTGCTTTAAAATCATTTTTTGAACTTAAAGCAACAAAAAAAGTAATAATACTGGGAGACATGCTGGAACTCGGTGATAAGAGTGAGGAGGAACATTTAAAGCTGCTTAAGGAACTTCAGTCACTTAAGCCGGAAAATGTACTTCTTGTCGGAAACACATTTCAGAATGTTGCTGCAGATTCTGGTTTTAAATTATTTCAGGATGTAGGCAGCCTCAGGGAATATATTAAGGCGGAACCAATTAAAAGCAGCCTCATCCTTATCAAAGGATCTAGAAGGATGACTCTTGAAAAGGTTTATGATCTCCTTTAACAAGGCTAATCAGAAGGAGCATCAGGATCCGCTGCGAACTTAATGTTAATCAATAGCACTTCTGACCGGCTGGCCGATCTTACCCTTGGTCCCCAGAGACCGAATCCTGAGGATACTATATAATGTGTATTCCCTCTTTTCATATAGCCATAACTCAGCTCATACATCCTTCCAGTAAGGTAATTCAAAGGCCACATCTGGCCATTATGGGTATGGCCTGAAAGCTGAAGATCGATCCCCTGTTTTTCAGATTCGCTAAGGTCAAATGGCTGATGATCAAGTAGAATGACAGGCTTAGAAGAGTCAATTCCTTTAACCAGTTCACCCAGAGTCTTTCGTTCAGAAGCATAAAATCTCTTTGAATCCCTGTCAAGCCTGCCGATCAATTGTACTCCTCCATCAATACTTATTACCTCATCTTTTAAGATCCTGATTCCTTTGCTTTCGATATAGGGTATAGTGCGCTTAGCACCTCCTATGAATTCATGATTCCCTGTTATTGCATAAAGCCCGTCAATGCATTCCGGACAGGTGAAATATTTAAGAAGATCGTCCCGCAAAACCGGTCCGATCTCCCCGTCCACTATGTCTCCGAGGAGCAATACCAGGTCAGGTTCAAGTTTTTTAAGAATTTCAGAAAGCTTTTTTATGCTCCTTTTCCTGATAATGCTTCCAAGGTGTATATCAGAAACTGCAGCAATCCTGAGATCCTTTAACTCACCTGCTGATTTATTAATGGTTATGTTATAAGTTTTCACCCTTGGAATCAATGCATTAATAAATCCGCCTGCAATAAGAATAAATGAAATTATGAGCGTAATAATGAATGACCATTTTCTGAAAACCATTATGTTCCCGCTGTTAATCATTCCTGGAATCCGCAGAATCAGCGATATTATATCTGAAAGGAGCAGGAAAAGGAATCCATATAGCATAAATGCCATCCAGAAACCGCCAATTATGTTCAGAACATCTGTAAAAACTGACGAATGGCGTGTTTCAATGATTTTCCCGAAAATAAATGTGGATGCGAGAGTTATGAAAACTATCAGATACCATATCCTGAAATTATGGAAAGCCTCTATGGAGTTATATCCCTTCAGATAGATATAAATATTTGCAAGAGAGTAAATTGTAGTAACAATGGCAAGGAAGACTATTAACTGGTAGTTTTTCATTCTGATCAGTTTTGGAAATTCAGGCTGCTAAAGGTTTTTTTGCCTTTAACATAAAACCAGAAAACTATACTCTTGTTCATTAGAGAGCTACCAGTTTGACTAATT
>JBGPAF010000250.1:0-3810 GCA_041480535.1 Bacteroidia bacterium | reverse complement strand
GTTTCACAAATGACCTTGGAGCTGACTCTCTTGATACTGTTGAGTTGATCATGGAGTTTGAAAAAGAATTTAATATAGGAATCCCAGACGATCAGGCTGAAAGCATCAGCACGGTAGGTGATGCTATCAAGTATATCGAGGAGAATGCAAAATAGTTTTGCATTAAAAATAATCCGTTTATGAGAAGAGTCGTAGTAACCGGACTCGGGGCAATTACTCCGGTTGGGAATAATTTGCGTGAATATTGGGAAGGACTTAAGAATGGTATCAGCGGGTCAGATTTGATTACCCGGTTTGATACGGAGAAGTTCAAAACCAAATTTGCTTGTGAATTAAAAGGCTATGACTCTGGAAAATATTTCGACAGAAAAGAGGCCAATAAGCTCGATCAGTTTACCCAGTATGCTCTTATTGCATCTGACGAAGCTATAGCTGACTCGGGATTAATCCCGGACAAGATTGATAAAAGTAGGGTCGGTGTAATATGGGCATCAGGGGTAGGAGGCATTGGTACTTTCTACAATTCTATCAAAGAGTATATTAAAGGTGATGGAACACCTCGTTTCAGCCCGTTTTTTATACCTAAAATGATTGTTGATATAGCCGCAGGATCTATCTCCATAAAATATGGATTCAGCGGACCTAATTTCTCAACAGTATCTGCCTGTGCCTCTTCAACAAATGCAATTATAGATGCTGTCAATTATATCCGCTGGGGTAAAGCTGAGGTTTTTATATCAGGAGGTTCCGAAGCGGCTATAAATGAACCCGGGATTGGCGGCTTTAATTCAATGCAGGCTCTCTCGACCAATAATGCAGAATATAAGACTGCTTCAAGACCATTTGACCAGACCCGCGACGGATTCGTCATGGGCGAAGGCGCCGGAGCACTGATAATTGAAGAATATGAGCATGCAAAATCGAGAGGCGCAAAAATGTATGCCGAAATAATCGGAGCCGGAATGACCGCAGACGCATTCCATCTTACGGCACCCCATCCTGATGGATTGGGAGCCTCCAATGTAATGAAACTGGCGGTAAACGATGCCTGCCTTAAAGTGGAAGATATTGACTACATCAATGTGCATGGGACAGCAACTCCCCTTGGTGATGTTTCTGAAATAAAAGCTATTGTAAAAGTGTTCGGTGAGCATGCATACAAATTAAATATAAGCGCCACCAAATCAATGACAGGTCACCTTCTCGGTGCAGCAGGCGCTATTGAAGCGATTGCCGCCATAATGGCTGTTGTCAATGATATTGTTCCTCCCACTATTAATTATAAAGTGCCTGATCCGGCTATCGATCAGAATCTGAATCTCACTACCAACGTTGCTCAGAAAAGGAAAATTAACGCTGCTATTAGCAATACTTTTGGTTTCGGAGGCCATAATGCTTCGATCGTAATAAAAAAAGCTGAGGTTTAGTGTCCTTATTCGCAAGAAGAAATAATGGTACCTATATTATCAATAAACAGGAATTTGCTTCCCAGTTAAGGAAAATTATAGGCTTTCGCACTACTAACCTGCGAATTTATGAAGTTGCATTTATACACCGGTCAGCTTCATTTTCTCTTCCCGATGGACAGAGAATAAACAACGAAAGACTTGAATTCCTGGGAGATGCAGTATTGGATACTATCCTTTCAGACTACCTTTTTGAAAAATTCCCTGAAGCAAATGAGGGATTCATGACTAAAATCCGGTCAAGGATCGTGAACCGTGAAATTCTTAATCAGCTGGCAGTTTCAATGGGAATCGACAAGATTCTCGTCAGTCATGTAAGCTCAAACAATTCGACAAGGAACATTTATGGAGATGCGCTTGAAGCACTTATTGGAGCATTGTTCGTTGATAAAGGGTTTAAGAAAACCAAAAATCTCTTTATCAAAAGGGTATTTAATAAATATCTCGATCTTGAAACTATTATAGGAACCGATTCTGATTATAAAAGCCTGGTCTTTGAGTGGGTACAGAAACATAAGAGCAATCTTACCTTTGAATATAAGGAAGAATATGATTTCAAATTAAAAAAATCGGTCTTCTCTGCTACATTAATTATCAATAAGGAAGAATTAGGAACAGGTCAGGGTGCTTCAAAGAAAGAAGCAGAACAGGAAGCCGCAGGCAAAGCCCTGACAAAACTTAAAGAAATACCCGCAGATCATTTTTAACATCCCTCTCTTTTTTTAACTTTATGGTCCAAGATTTCCGGGAATGAGTAATTCACAAAGAATAACCAGGCTCCGTCTGTCAGTTAATGAACAGGATATGCCTGTAGTTTTTGGAATAGTTACCTCCGATCCTGATTATAAACTCTCGTTAAAACTGAATAAGAAACTCAATATTTCATTGAGGAACATTGATCCTGTTGAATTTCAGGATAATGAGGGAAACGGGGTTATATTCAGTAAATATGCTGATGCTTCAGGCGCCCCCGATTCAATTTTTCAGCTTGTATCAAACCGGTCAGAAAAAATATTCCTCCTGAAAAAACTTAAAAACATTGATTACCTGCTGATCGTTCATAACCCCGGGAAAAGCTTAAAACCCGAATATATTATATCGCAGATAAGGGAAATCGATTCGATAACGGGGGTTTTCAATATTGAAATCAAGACTCTTAATGATAAGAATCTGAAATACCTGATATAAAATTTCCGGAAATGATATAAAAAAGAAGAGCCGTCCCGGGCGGGACGGCTCACTTTTGATAACCCTAAAACTAACCTAACCTATGAAAAAAACCTCTATTTTGTATGATTCAAATATCATGCCAAATCCATTACAAAGACCAAATCCATTACAAAGATAAATAGCGTTATTGAAATAAAAAAATATTTTTACATACACAAATGAAAATTAACAATATTTTAATGAATTGTTAATTTTTTTTATTTTTTGGGCATGATCATGAGGCAGAATTATCATTCCCGGAGCTTCGCCGGTGTTAAAGAACGTTAAAGAATTAATTAATACAATATATACAAGTACTTTTGTAACTGTATGAAGCGCAAAATTATAGTATTACTGGCTATATTTTTTTCCCTGGTGATTTCAGGCCTTATAATGATTCAGTTTTACTGGATCAAAAACGCGATTGCAATTACTGATCAGCAATTTCGCTATAATGCCAACAAAGCACTTGAGTCAGTAGTTCTCAACCTTGAATCGCAGGAGCTTATCGACCGTATTATTGATGAAATTGACCCGGAATCATCTGATTCTGTAACTTTAAATATACCCGCCGGTTCACCTCTGGCAAACCGGCTCAGAGGATACCAAACTGGTTCAAAACTACTGGAATCATATGACCAGGACAATTCCGATAATCACCTTTTAATTACGTACGCGGGGCAGAAAATATATATTTCAGCAAAAGAGATCTCCCCTATTCCCGAAGAAGAAATTACTGAGCCTTCCGAACAGGTGACAAATGCCGGATTATCCGGACGTGTCAGCAATAAAATTATTTTCGTTGAGAGTATTATGGAGAAAATACTTCATACTACTCCCGATATCAGGGAAAGAATCAACCCTGAAAAAATAAACGGGCATCTGAGGAAAGCACTTAATGATGTAGGAATACATCTCGATTACGAATTTGCTATAAGATCAGGGCGGCTTGGTACCATCTGGAGCACCCCGGGATTTACTGACAAACCGGGAACCAACAAATTCATTATACAGCTTTTTCCGAATGATCCGGTTCCCAGCCAGAATCAGATTGTCCTCTATTGTCTTCAGGAAGAACATTATAAATATGAAAATATAGAGTATCATTATTGCAAATCTTTTCGCTCAAATCCTC
>JBGPAF010000249.1:0-3817 GCA_041480535.1 Bacteroidia bacterium | reverse complement strand
AGATCGGAAAAGAACATTATGCAAAGATCAAGGGAAAGCCAAAATCAGAAATATTTGAATTATGTGAAGAATTGTGGCAGTCAGGCTATATGGAGGAAGCTTTTATTGCATGCAACTGGTCATATAATGTCAGAAAGGAATATGTTCCTGACGACATTAAGGTATTCGAAAGATGGATCAGCAACTATGTTACAAACTGGGCAACATGCGATACATTATGCAATCACACGGTTGGCACCTTCATTGAAATGTTTCCGGAGAAAATGTCATATCTTAAAAAATGGGCGAAGCTGCCAGGCAGATGGATTAAGAGAGCATCTGCAGTTACACTTATAGTGCCTGCCCGCAAGGGATTGTTTCTTAACGACATATTTGAGATCGCCAGTATACTTCTGCTGGATAAAGACGATATGGTTCAGAAGGGATATGGCTGGATGCTAAAAGCTGCAAGCCAGGCTTATCAGAAGGAAGTATTTGACTATGTATTTAAAAATAAGGCAGTTATGCCAAGAACCTCCCTGAGATATGCCATTGAAAAAATGCCGCAGGAGTTAAAAACAAAGGCAATGGCAAAATAGTGCTCTCAATCCACTAACTTTGTGGCTGGTTTATTAAACACTGATTATTGTGAAAAGATTTCTTTTTAGTATTCTCATTTTACATCTGGCTGTCTTATCTTTTTCCCAGGACAGAATAACGGGAAGGGATTTTGCCACACGGTCGGAAGTAATTGCACAGAACGGAATGGCTGCAACCAGTCAGCCTCTGGCCACACAGGTGGCTCTTGACATTCTTAAAAAAGGAGGCAATGCCATTGATGCTGCAATTGCAGCAAACGCTGTACTGGGAGTTGTTGAACCTACAGGTTGCGGTGTCGGCGGTGATCTTTTTGCTATTATATGGAGTGCCGAAAAAGATAAGCTGTACGGATTGAATGCAAGCGGAAGATCGCCACGATCGCTGAAACTTGAATATCTTAAGAATAAAGGCTATGAGTTTATTCCTTCATATGGGCCGCTTCCTGTTTCAGTTCCCGGGTGTGTTGACGGTTGGTTCGAAATGCACGACATGTTCGGGCGTCTTCCAATAAGAGATATTCTGCAACCGGCGATAAATTATGCAAGGTATGGTTTTCCTGTTACTGAAGTTATTGCCTATTATCTCGACAGAAATACTCTGGCGCTAAAAGATTACCCTAATATAAAGGAAACATATATGCCTGGAGGCAAAGCTCCGGTCAAGGGTGAAATATTTAAAAATCCTAACCTTGCAAATACTCTTGAAAAGATTGCGCGAGGCGGACGAAATGAATTCTACAGGGGTTCAATTGCAAAGGTGATAGATGCATTTATGAGGTCCCAGGGCGGATTCCTTACATATGATGACATGTCACGCCATAATTCGGAATGGGTCGAACCTGTCAGCACTTCGTACAGGGGTTATGATGTATGGGAGCTCCCTCCCAACGGACAAGGTATAGCAACCATTCAGATTCTCAACATATTGGAAGGCTTTGATCTGGCATCAGCAGGCTTTGGATCGGCTGAATACATACATCTTTTCACAGAGGCTAAAAAACTGGCATTTGAAGACAGGGCCAAATTTTATGCCGATCCACGCTTCAGCGCCACACCTGTGACCCAGCTGATCTCAAAGAAATATGCTGCCGAACGCAGGAGGCTTATTAATCGTGAAAAAGCAGCAAAAATATTTGATCCCGGGAGAATCGAGGCAGGCAATACGATTTACCTGACCGTCGCAGATAAATACGGCAACATGGTTTCACTTATCCAGAGCAACTACAGGGGAATGGGTTCGGGAATGTGTCCGACCGGACTTGGTTTCGTTCTTCAGGACAGAGGCGAAATGTTCAGTCTCGATAACGGACATGCAAACGTTTATGCTCCAGGCAAAAGACCTTTTCATACAATAATTCCGGGATTTATCACAAAAAACGGTAAACCGTGGATCAGTTTTGGAGTCATGGGGGGTGACATGCAGCCACAGGGTCATGCCCAGATAATAATTAACCTTATCGATTTCAAAATGAACCTGCAGGAGGCTGGTGACGCTCCAAGGATCTATCATTCAGGTTCCTCTGAACCTACAGGAGAACAGATGACCGACGGTGGAATATTATACCTTGAGAACGGTATTCGATGGGAAGTCATACAGAAACTGTTGTCAATGGGACACAGGGTCGAATGGAATCTTGGCGGATACGGCGGTTACCAGGCAATAATGAGAGACGACAAAAACAAGGTCTGGTATGGAGCGTCCGAATCGCGGAAGGACGGACAGGCCGCTGGATACTGAATTCTTTTTTGCATTTCCTCCTGATTTGTTGTAAATTATGCCATTTGAAAAAGATTGGAGTAGAGTCTGAGTTCTTGGTACTTTGATTAATTTTATGGCCATGACTGCAACAAATGAGCTTCTAATTCAAAGTGTGTTTCAGGAGATGCTGATTTATAAGCCCTCTCTTCAGAAGATGATGATCGCTGATGAAGATGATGAAGAGGCCCTTGATCCCCGAATGCAAGGGGACATAATTATTAAAAATTTCCCCTGGCCCATCGGGATCGAACTTCGCCGGTTATTTTCGGCATCCATGCACCAACCTGACAGGTTACGTCTCGATCAGATCTTCAAGACTATTGAAAGGACAGTACAGTTCATAAGTTTTGTAATGATCTGCCAGATCTGGAAAGAAAAGAAAGAAGGCAAACTTGAAATATCGGGAAATCTGGCTAAAGACTTTCATGGGAGGATTATTGTATTAAGCCTTGGAAATTATACATGGCTTATAAGGACTATCGGGAACCTGATTAATGAAAAAAAGAGACCATGGTTTCTACCCGAGATGGGTGAAAATTTTGACAACAGTTTTTTTTCAGCTCTCGATTTCTGGGTACCTGAAAGAAATGAGGTCGGTCATTACCAGATAAACCTGAAACAGGAGGAGATTGAACGACGTTGTGTGGAATATGAGGAAAAACTTGCTTATATCCTTCAACGGATTGCATTCCTCTGTAAGTATAAGCTCGTATCTGTGCGTGAGATAAAGGTTAATCATCCAAAGAATCAGCCTGCAAAATTTGCCCATATTGTTGATATACTGAACAGTTCCGATTCTGACTTTATTGCAAAGGAAATGGAAGAAGAAAAATATTCGGAGAGTCATTCCATACTGTTAATGAAATCGCTTAAGACTATGGATGATTATCTTAACCTTTCACCGCTGATTATTGATACAAACTGTGAAATAATCGACAATAAAGAAAAATTCGATATCAAGAAAGATATCTTTATGTATACAAAGTTCCGTGACGACCACCTTATGTATATCGGAACAGAGGTCACAGAAAAATGCGACCTAAGAAGCCTTCATAATTACTGCTCGTTACTCAGCCAGTTTAAGGATATGCTGGCCACGATATCAGGATCATGAAACTTTAAAACAATAAAAGGATAACAGATACAGAACATGAAATCTCCATTCAAGTTCCTTGACAGCTACACTAAAGACGATCGTGATATTTTCTTTGGGCGGGATCATGAAATTGAAGAACTCTATCAACGGGTTTTCGAAAGCAAGCTTCTGCTGGTTTATGGGGCTTCAGGTACCGGAAAGTCGTCGTTAATTCACTGCGGACTGGCAAACAAGTTCAGGGAAACCGATTGGCTGCCACTGGTGATCCGCAGAGGAGATAATCTCATGTCAAGCATGGCCACGGTTATAGAATCAGCATCATTAACTAAACAAACTGACCAGATTAATACGGAGGCTCAGTTCAAAAAAGCTGTCAGATCACTT
>JBGPAF010000248.1:0-3834 GCA_041480535.1 Bacteroidia bacterium | reverse complement strand
CCTCAAAGGGGCTATGTACCTTCCAATTAAGTGCTCGAAGAATTGGTGTAATAATATTTGATTTAGTATTTGCCTCATCATAACTTGGATAAGTCTTTATTATATTTATTAAACTTATTAAATCATTTAAATTACTACTGTATCTTCTTTTTATTCCGACTGTCTTATTTTCGCAGGATCTGTCAACTTATGATCTGACATGCGAGCATAAAATAAATCCGGTCGGAACTGATGTTTTACAACCAAGATTGTCCTGGAAACTGAGAGGTACTGGCAATAATATAATGCAGACAGCTTATTCGCTAAGGGTAGCTGTTGACCCTAAGTTTTCAGCATCCAGGACCATCTGGCAGTCGGGTAAAATAGAATCTGACGAGTCTGTTCTTGTCGGTTATAAAGGACAGGATCTCAAGCCATGTCAGAGATATTACTGGCAGGTAAGGGTCTGGGATAATAAGGGAAGAGCATCAAAATGGAGCGAGGTTGCATATTGGGAAACAGGTTTATTAAAACCTGAAAACTGGAAAGCAAAGTGGATCGAGATAGAAAGTGATACCAACCGTTATGCACCCTCTCCTCACTTCAGGAAAGAGTTTGTAATTGAAAAAAATATTGCAAAAGCAGTTGTTTATGTGACAGCGCATGGTCTTTATGAGCTTCATCTGAATGGCAAGAAAGTAGGTGACCAGGTCCTTACACCCGGCTGGACATCATATGGTAAAAGACTTCAATATCAGGTTTATGACGTTACAGGACAGGTAGTTAAAGGTAAAAATTCTGTAGGAGCTGTCCTGGGCGACGGCTGGTATCGTGGGACGCTGGCATGGGGAAATAACTGGGCAATCTACGGTAAAAGGCTGGGATTGCTCATGCAGATGAAGATCACCTATACTGACGGAACAGAATCTTTCATTCTTACTGATGAATCGTGGAAAAGCAATAATGATGGCGCTATAAGGATGAGTGACATATATAATGGTGAAACATATGATGCTACAAAAAAACTTTCAGGATGGGATCTTACTGATTACAATGATTCCGGCTGGAAAGCTGTAAAAGAAGGAACTTACAAAGATAACCTTATTGCTTCTGAAGGTGCAGCAGTAAGAAAGATACAGGAAATTAAACCTGTTAAGGTATTCCGTTCTCCTAAAGGAAGTCTGCTTGTAGATATGGGTCAGAATATGGTTGGATGGATAAGGCTGAAGGTTAAAGGTAATACAGGAACTGTTGTCACTTTACGTCATGCTGAAGTTCTTGATAAATACGGTGAATTCTACACGGAAAACCTGCGCGCTGCAAAATGCGAGCTGAATTACACTCTGACAGGAACCGGAGAAGAGATATATGAGCCCAGGTTTACCTTTATGGGATTCAGGTTTGTAGAAGTAAAAGGATTTCCAGGAGAGCTTACTGCTGACAATATTACGGGTGTCGTTGTTCATTCTGACATGCCTGTAACTGGAACCTATGAAAGTTCCAATGCTCTTCTGAACCAGCTTCAGCATAATATACAATGGGGCCAGAGAGGTAATTTTGTTGATGTACCTACTGATTGTCCGCAGAGGGATGAGCGTCTTGGATGGACAGGTGATGCACAGGCTTTCAGCCGTACGGCAGCTTTCAATTTCGATGTTGCTGCATTTTTCACAAAATGGCTGAAAGATGTTGCCCTCGATCAGAAACAGGATGGTGCAGTGCCTGATGTAATTCCTGATGTTCTTAACAAGCAGGATGCAAAGACCGCTGCTCCTTCGGCAGGATGGGGTGATGTGGCAGTTATTGTTCCGTGGACCATGTACCAGGTATATGGAGATAAGGAATTCCTTGAAAATCAGTATCCGAGCATGAAGGCATGGGTTGAGTACATCCGGCAGAAATCAGGCGATTCATATATCTGGAAAGGAGGCAGCAAATATGGTGACTGGCTGTTTTACCATCCTCCTGTTAATAATCATACAGAACCAGATGGATTCACCGAATATGATTTCATTTCCACGGCATTCTTCGCTTATTCGACAAATTTACTTGCAAAATCTGCTAAAGAACTTGGCAAAGCTGAAGATGAAAAATATTACAATGAACTTTTCAATAAAATAAAAAATGTATTCGTTAAAGAATATGTTACTCCTGCAGGCAGGGTTGGAACAAACTCCCAGACATCTTACGTTCTGGCACTTATGTTTAATCTTTTGCCCGATGACCTTCGACCAAATTCCGCAAAATTTCTTGTTGAGGATATTAAAAGCCGGAATAATCATTTATCAACAGGATTTCTGGGTACTCCGTTCCTTTGCCACGTTCTGACACAGAACGGGTACGCTGATGTGGCTTATGACCTGTTGCTTCAGGAGACCTATCCCTCATGGCTTTACCCTGTAAAAATGGGAGCCACAACAATATGGGAGCGCTGGGACGGACAAAAAACCGACAGCACATTTCAGGATGCAGGAATGAACTCATTTAACCATTATGCATATGGTGCAATTGGCGACTGGATGTACAGGGTTTCTGCGGGAATTGATAACAGCTTTCCCGGGTATAAGAAAATTTTGATACAACCGAATCCTACGAAAAAACTCGATTTCTCGAAAGCTTCATTTGAAAGTCCATACGGGAAAATTGTATCCGGATGGGAAAGGAAAGATGGCAAAGTGTACTTCACAATTGAAATACCGGCAAATACCGAAGCTATTATTGCCCTTCCTTCTGTGTCTGCTGAAAAAGTAAGGGAAAGTGGTTTGCCCCTTTCGGAAAACAAGAATCTGAATAATATCCACATGGCTGGCAAAGATCTGTTAATTGATGCAGGTTCAGGGAAGTATATTTTTGAAATAACTGAGTAATATAAATTTGTATATATGGTTGTAGGGGCATTGCATGCAACGCCCCTACTATTAATTTATTAATAAATTTATTGTGACAATTGAAGAATTAAAAGACCGCATTCAGGAGAGCGAGTTAATCTTCTTCACATCCAGGAGCAGTGGTCCAGGTGGCCAGAATGTCAACAAGGTAAATACAAAGGTTGAAATACATTTCAATGTTCAGCTTTCCGCCGGCCTTTCAGCATCTGAAAAGGAACTGATCTGTAAAAACCTGAAGAACAGGATCAATTCATCAGGGGAACTTGTCGTTAAATCTCAGTCTGAGCGAACACAGCTAAGGAACAGGAAGAAAGCTGTTGAGAAAATGTTCAACCTGATTGCAGTAGCTCTGACTGAGAAAACTGAGCGCAAGCCCACTTCACCGACTTTGAAATCACAGATCGACAGAGTTGATGAAAAGAAAAAAAAAGGCAGGATAAAGCGAATGCGCCGGGAAGGTAATATGTCAGCTGACGATCTGTAAATCAGGTAAAAATGGTCGCCTGCATTTAATTTATTATATCACAGATAGATTTGATTTCTCTGTTTGCAGTGTCTCTGAGACGCTGACAAGGCAGTTTTTTTTGTCCTTAAATAATTAAAATAACATTAGTACGTTATAAAGCATGTCTTTTTAAAGTTTGATAAAAGGATTTGAAAACCGAAGACTGTAAAATATTTGTGACACATAATGTTCTGGCATAATAATTGTAAGGAACAATTCTCAAAAAATTAAAGGAGGATAAGAAGTTATAAAGGATGTATTTTACGAAAAACATAAAGAAAGTTCGAAAAAATTCCGAGGAAAAAAATACCAATTTATTTTACTGTTTGCCGGAGGAGAATAAAAAGTCTAATATATTGGAAAACAACTATATAATAGGTTGTTCAATAGTAAAAGAATTTTAGATTGTTAATAAAATACTATTCATGTTAATATTTATGGAGGTCGAATGGTACAATGTAT
>JBGPAF010000247.1:0-3834 GCA_041480535.1 Bacteroidia bacterium | reverse complement strand
GTCTTTTAATACGTTGATGTAATACCTATATATTTTATTGATTATCAGATTGTTATTACTTGATCATAAAATCAAGTAACGGAGTATCCTCCAGGTATGCCACAAGATGATCATTTCTATTTAACGGACCTACTCCCGACGGAGTTCCTGTAAATATGAGATCCCCCGTTTTAAGTGTGAAAAATTTTGACACATATGACACTATCTCATTGATACCGAATATCATATCGGAAGTATTGCTCTGCTGGACAATTTTATCGTTGATCTCCAGCCTGAAGCCGAGGTTGCCAACATCCTTAACAGAACTGATGGGAATGAATTTCCCTAAAGGAGCTGCTCCATCGAAGCATTTGGATATCTCCCATGGGAGTCTGGCTTTTGATAACCGTGTCTGCAGATCACGTGCAGTTATATCGATACCGACTGTTATCTCATCATAGTACCGTGGAGCAAATTTCGGCAAGATCCCTTTTCCCAACTTTGAAATCTTTGCAACAACTTCAACCTCATAATGTATCTCCGATGAAAAGTCCGGCAGAAAAAAAGGTTTGTTGTTCTTGAGGATTGAAGAGTCGGGTTTCATAAATACAACAGGCTCATCGGGAAACGGCCGTCCCATTTCAAGGGCATGCCTCCGGTAATTCAGACCTATGCAGATGATCTTCATTTTACTGCTCCCCTTTCCCGAACGATCTGAGTTTTATCTCGGTAAGAATTTTTTTTGTATAAAGCGGGAAATCACCGTTCATCATCCAGGAATAATAGGAAGGCTCTTCCCTGAAAACAGTTTCGACTGGTTTTCCTTTATGCTTGCCAAAATTGAATATTTCTATTCCGTTCTCATCATAAATGATCCGCCCGGCAAAATCAACAATACTATTGTATGAGCTGATATCAGCAAGTTTTTCGACATCGTTTTCAAGATCCTTATACCTGTCGAGCTGTGATTTCAGAACTTCATATGTGGCCTGTGTGTCAGCTTTTGAACTGTGGGCATTTTCAAGTTCCCTGTTGCAGTAAAACAGGTATGCTGCCGACAGGGTACGCTGCTCTTTCTTATGAAAGATAACCTGGGCATCCACATATTTCCTTTTGCGGAAATTGAAATCAATATTGGCACGCAGGAATTCTTCAGCAAGAACCGGAATATCAAATTTTATGGCATTGTATCCTGCCAGATCGGTACCCTCAAGGAAAGCAGTGAGATTTTTTGCTATTCCTTTAAAAGTAGGGGAATTGACGACATCCTTATCGGTAATTCCGTGTATAGCGGTTGATTTGGGAGGAATTGGCATTTCAGGATTTATGCGGGTGCTAATCCATTCCTCTTTTCCGTCAGTAGTTATTTTAAGAACAGAAATTTCCACGATACGATCAGACGAAACATTAATCCCGGTAGTTTCGAGATCGATGAAAGCAATTGGACGTCGTAGTTTGAGTTCCAAATATCAGGCGTTTATCATCATTGGCATTAAAAGCATGAGAAGGTCCTCCGACTCATTATCAGGTTCAGCAGGAAGGAATAATCCTGCTCTTGTCGGATCAGCAAGCTCGATCATAACATCCTGCGAGGAGATGTTTGCGAGGATCTCAAGGAGAAAAACTGATTTGAATCCTATCTCAATATCATCTCCTTCATACTGGCATTTGATCTTCTCATATGCAGAAATAGAAAAATCAATATCCTGAGCTGAAACCGTTACCTGGTTGCCTTTAAGCTGAAGCTTGACAAGATTGCTGGCCTGGTTCGAAAACACTGATACCCTCTTAAGCGTGTTATAAAATTCTACACGGTCGATAGTGACCTTGCGGGGGTTGTTTTTAGGAATGACAGAATTATAATTCGGGTAGTTGCCTTCAACCAGACGGCAAACAACTTTATAATCATTAAGATTGAAGAAAGCGTTTTTGTCATCAAATTCAACAGTTACAGGTCCCTCCTCCCTGGGGAGTATGTTCCTCAGAAGTGAAGCAGGTTTTTTTGGAAGGATGAAAGATGCATTATCGTCTGCGTGTGAATCGCTCCTCTGATATCTCACAAGCTTATGGGCATCAGAAGCAACGAAAGTGATCTTATCGGTTGCAGCTTCAACAAAGATACCTCCCATAACCGGACGCAGTTCATCGTCAGCTGTTGCGAATAGTGTCTTGTTGATACCTGCAAGCATAACATCCGCATTAATAACAAAGGAGAATTTCTTTTCTTTTCTTATTGAGGGCAATGCCGGAAAATCGATCCCGTTCTGGCCAACAACATTGAATTTTCCGTTTTCTGAAGTGATTACTACTGCAAGTGTATCCAGGTTTATGTCAAAAGCAAGCGGCTGAACCGAAAACTCTTTCAGGGTGTCAAGCAGGATCCTTGCCGGGAGAGCTATAATCCCGTCACCGGTGGCATTCTCAAGCTTCATTCTTGTAATAAGAGTTGATTCGAGATCGGAGGCTGTGATTTCAAGATCATTCCCCGAGAGATTAAAAAGAAAATTATCAAGAATAGGCAGAGTATTCTTCGAGCTGATCACCCTGCTTATGGCCTGCAAATGACCGAGTAGCTCTGTGCTGGATACAACAAATTTCATTTTATATCGGGTTTAAATTTATATGTAGATAATAGAATTTACTTAACTAAGTATTAATAAATGAATTAAAGCATCATTCATTCCGAATTCCGAACTATCAATATTACAAAAAAAACAATTAAACTCAAACAAAATATTATCCCTGAAAGAAATAGGATCGCTTTTTCAGCAATGGATCTATATCAGTATATCTTATAATAAATATCTCTTCGTTGCCATCCTTTTTTGCCCATAACCTGTCGGTATCGCTCTTTTTAGCCCCGTCAACATCAATTGATCTTTCCCACAGAACCAGAGCACTCCTTACACCCCCTCTTCCGGTGACAGTAATTTTATACAGAGGCTGTTGCTTTGTTATATTTTCTTTTTCACCGGCTGACAGATCAAAAGCCCAGGATTCAAAAGGAACATGCGTAAAATAAGAAATATAGCGTACCAGTTGTGAAGTATCCCATCCTGTCAGCTCTTCTGACTGACCGTAAAGCCGGAACCTGTGATTGTCATTTTCGATTTTAAAGGATGAGCCTGTGTCGGCCATATTTTCAAGCACCACCGAATATATAACTGACGGAAGAAGGTTGAAAACTGTGTATGGCTGCCAGAACAATTCGTTCAAAGTGAAAGCCGAACCAATTTCAACATCATTCCCGGGTACATATACAATGAAAGGTTTTGAGCCTTCTCTTAGCTTCATTATATTCCCGTAAGTATTTGAAGCTGTTTTATATACTAAAAAAGATCTGATGACCTTACCTCTCTCGGAAACTTTTACCTTTACAGGAGTGACTCCGTTTTCAACGATTTCTTTATTGAACATTTCGGGAGTAACCGGCGATTTGATCTCCATTTCTTTCAATATCTTAAGGATAAAGAGTATGCTGCTTTTCCGTGTCTCAAATTTTTTGTTGACGACCCACTCATCTCCTTTCTTTTCAAGATACAGTTTGTCGCGGTCATTTGAAAACTCGATAGCAGTAATCTCCTTCTTTGGTTTTGCAGCAAACGATGTATTCTTCCCTCCAAACGGAGATCTTTCTTTTAAAAGATAAATTAAAAGGAGTAAAAACAGGATGGAAATCAATGAATATATGATTGCTTTCCTCATCATAATCAGCTTTTAGTGTACTTTCTTTTCCGCAACCAGTTGTATATTAAGCCAGCTATCATTACAATCAGCACCGGACCTGTAATATTAATTATCTGCCATTTAACCCGCTCCTTTTTAATCACAGAACTATCCAGAAGCCTGAGTTTC
>JBGPAF010000246.1:0-3838 GCA_041480535.1 Bacteroidia bacterium | reverse complement strand
CTCCATATTGAAAAAACAATTATATTTGAGAGAATTTGATGACTAAAAAAAATTGACTCCTTCTATTTGCTGGTGTTACTTTGTTATGAAAAGATAATGATCCATGTACTCTGTCAGACAAAACTCAAACGGGGAAACCAGATTTAATGATGCTTATAGGAACATGGCTGCTGATGAAGGTCAGAACTTTCTCGAATACCTCATCCGGCTTGGTTTAATAGGAGAATCTAATTTGTTGGTACTCTCAGATAGGGATCATTATTATTTTGATCAAAATGATTTGAGAAGCGTAAGGGTACTTGTTAACCTTAAAAAACTGAATTTAATAAAACATCTTGTCAGTTTTTTGCATGTTATATTCAGGGTTTTGCCTCCGAAAGCTTATTTTATCGGATGCTTTACTGACATTGAATATCAAGGAGATAATGGATTTAATGTTTACCAAGCTTCCTATGATTTCAATAAATTCATTAATCCCCTTGATTCAAAAGCAAACCTGCATCTGGACAAAAATAATGTCTCAAGAATATTTGAGTCTCATGGCTTCAAAATTGTGGACATGACTCAAATTAAAGAGCAGGTCTATTTCACCTGTCAGAATAAAAAATGTCAGTCTGACTGACCAAAGACTATCCCTTTTATTGTTTGTTCCAAAGTAAATAAACTTGTTTATGTCTCTGACATTGAAATTGGAATAAAGAAAAGCCCTTTCGCTTTTGCGGAAGGGCTTTTTCTCTTGTCGGGGTGACTGGACTCGAACCAGCGGCCTCTACGTCCCGAACGTAGCGCGCTACCAACTGCGCCACACCCCGATAAATATAACCTCAAACCTCTAGGTCCCGAATCCCGTGTACTCGGGACTACCAAGTGCGCCACACTCCGCATCGACCGTCGTAGCCTTGGCGTAGGCGGTCATAATTTCAGCTGGCAAAAATAACAATTTTTTCAATTAAACAGCATCGGCGCAAATTCCGAGAGATAAATCCGCCAGTTAGCCCATGTATGTCCGCCTGTGCTTTCGCGATAGATATATTTCAAACCTACCTTGTCGAGAGTCGAACGAAGAGTAACTACTCCCTGGTAAACAAAATCATCTTTCCCGCAGGCAATCCAGTAAAGTTTGTACCCGCTGTTTTTCAATGCTTCCAACTTAGTTATTCTCTCCTGTTCAATCTTTGCAGCATCCGGACCCTGCGGACCAAAACTCATTATCCCCATACTGAATACCCCGATATAGCCAAACATACCAGGATTGTTGTTTGTAATTGTCTGTGTATGTCCACCACCCATTGATAACCCGGCAATAGCTCTGTTATCCTGTCCGGTCAGCGTACGATAGTTTTTCTCGATAAACGGTACCACATCCTTAACCAGGTGCTCTTCAAATTTCCCGGTATAACGCTGATAAGCAGCCATACCCTGCTCTCCGGTTGATTGAAGAGGTGGAACCTCATTCTGGGCCCCCGCCTGATTTGCATTACCGTTAGTCATTACAACGATCATCGGCTTTGTTTTGCCCTGTGCGATCAGGTTATCCATTATCTGTGCAGTTCTGCCCATGTTTGTCCAGGCATCCTCATCACCACCGGCACCATGGAACAGGTAAAATACAGGATATTTCTGTGCTCCGCTTTCATATCCGGCTGGTGTATAAACATATAATCTTCTCTGAAAACCAAGCACTTCTGATTTGTACCATATTTTTGTTACAGTCCCATGAGGCACATCATTCTTCTGGAAATAAAGATCTGATTCAGGACCCGGAACGATAAAGAAACTCTGGTAGTTATATCCATCACGCCGGACCTGGGCATTGTTTGGGTCGATACTTCTTACACCATCGACAGAAAATGTATAACCATAAAGTTCAGGTTTCAAAGGACCGACTGTAAGTGAGAACAGCCCTGTATCATTTTTAACAAGCTCTTCACTGATACCGAATCCGGCTTGCCATTCTCCTGAAACAGTGACTTTCACTGCATCTTTTGAATATACACTGAAAGTAACTTTATTGTCGGTCAGTATTTCCGGAGAAACGATCCTGGCCGGCATTCTGAAAGTTGGACGTGGAGCAGGCGCTGCAGCAGGCCTTGCAGGCTCCTGTGCCATGGCATTTAAAGTCAAAAGGAGTAAAATGAAATTTGTAACAATTGTTACAATTGATGGAAACCTTTTCTTTTTCATGATTTAATATATTAATGTTTAAAATGGTAAACAAAAGTATTTCTTAATCCTTAAGTTAATAATTCGAACCTACTTCAGCACATTACTTCTTTCAGCTTTTTCAATCTCTGCCTTTGCGTCTTCCGGAAGCAAAAAACCTTCACTGATCAATTCTTCAGCAGCTTTTCTGACAGCTTCTACATATTTTTCATGCGAACCATAACGTTCAACAAGGGATAATCTCGGGTCCCCAGCTGCCTTTCGCTCTTTCTTCGTTTCTTTAAATGGGATGAACATACCATTAAGCGAAGAGAGGTCACCTTTTCCATAACCTTCTTTTCTTAAAGACCATCCGGTATAAGTCCCAAGCGGCACTCTGATATTTATACTCCGTATCCCGGCAATTTCATTTCCATCCCTGTTAACCCGCGGAACCAGGGTTATATAATTTTTCTCCGATTTAATATCTGGCGGTTCCTGCTGAAGTATACCCGTTACATTCCTGAAATTGAACTGTGGTCCATAATCAAGAAGGGGAAGTTCATTAACTTTTCCATTATAGGTAACACCAGGAATATCGGGCCACCCAATTGTTACCTTATCCGGAGCTGCCAGTGTCTTTGATGCGATCGTCGGATAGGAACTCTTTGGAGGCTCTTTTCCCTCAAGTATCCATTTTTCCATGGCAATTAACAATGCACGGAGGTAAGGATAATATGAATTATCATTCTGCACAAAACCGCTCATCTGATCTGCAGTATTTCCAGGTGTGTGCTGAGTTCCTGAAAACAGATATATCCGAACGTTATCAGGTATTTTTAAATCTTTTGTACCATATGAATCTGTCATTGTAAGAGAAGCGCGGAGCTGCCAGTATTCTGATGAACTGAGTGTCTGCATTATCCTGGGGCAGGTACCTGATTCAATGCATTTTTCGAGGATCCCTCCTGTTATGCCTGAAATAGTATCGTATTCTGTATTCCAGGTAAAAGGCGGATCATTGCCTGGAAATAAATGATCCTCGTGTTGTAAGCCTCCACCGCCAGGACGTCCAAAACGAACATTCAAGGCAATACGGCGTGTACCGATATGCGCATTCACGCCGTCAAATACTTTTAAGCCTTTTTCATCCTGATTAAAACCAAGAAACAAAAAAGTACGTGTGAAATTGCTGCATTGTGATACACCCTGCATTATGGCTGCCCGGACAGGTTTAACTATTGTTCCTTCTTTAACCAGTGGATTTGGAAATCCTGATTCATCTTTTAATTCATGCCTGAGGAAAGAGGATAAATCACGTATTGCAGCAAATCCCAGTCCCAAGACAAGTGGATTCTTTGCAAGGTATACAAGTTCATAAATATAATTCGGATCAAATCCATCTTTCAATGAAATTTTTGTAGTGCTGGGAGCACCCGGAAAGTGCAGTCTGGAGCAATCTGAAAATGCCCAGTCGCTGTTTGGTACGGGAACACGAGGATCTGACTCAAGTACCCGTCTCGTCAATTTAAAACCAGCATTGTCGAGACTGGTTGTTTCATAGCTGTAATGTGTCTGTCCGGTGAAAAAACCACCGCTAAGATTCAATGTATTTACAGAGGAGAACACCTGATATTCAGTTCGCAGGATCCCTGCTATCTCGCTGCCATTCTCACTGGCATAAGGCACTTTCATT
>JBGPAF010000245.1:0-3842 GCA_041480535.1 Bacteroidia bacterium | reverse complement strand
GGCAACCGATAATGACCGTTTCGTTGCATACATGATGCTCCGTAACACGGTTATCTCCTCAAAGGAGGATCTTCCCTGGTGCCAGGATACCGGTACGGCAATAATCATCGGGAAAAAAGGTGAGGATGTCTACACAGGAGTAAATGATGCTGAACATCTTTCAAGAGGGATTTATGAGACATTCCAGAAAAAGAACCTGAGGTATTCCCAGATAGTTCCGTTCAACATGTTTGATGAAAAAAACACAGGGACAAATCTCCCGGCCCAGATTGATATTTATTCAACGGAAGGGAATAAATATGAATTTCTCTTTATAACCAAAGGAGGTGGATCTGCAAACAAGTCTTTTTTGTATCAGCAGAGCAAATCCCTTCTGAACGAAGAGTCATTGACAAAATTTGTAAAAGACAAGATCAAGGAACTCGGAACATCTGCCTGTCCACCGTATCATCTTGCTCTTGTCATCGGCGGGACATCGGCAGAAAATACGCTAAAAACAGTTAAGGAAGCATCCGCCGGATATCTTGATCAGCTTCCCATTACAGGCAATGCAAGCGGACGTGCATTCCGTGATCTGGAATGGGAAGAAAAGATCGAAAAGATATGTCACGAATATGGTGTCGGAGCCCAATTCGGAGGCAAGTATTTTGTTCATGACGTCAGGGTAATAAGGCTGCCGAGGCATGCAGCTTCGTGTCCGGTCGGAATGGGAGTAAGCTGCAGTGCCGACAGGAACATCAAGGCCAGGATAGATGAACACGGGATATTCCTTGAAGAATTGGAAAAGAATCCAGCACGGTTTATGCCCGCAAAAGCGCCGGAACTCGAAAAACCTGTCGAGATTGATCTCGATCGGCCAATGAAAGAGGTGATTGCCGAGCTAACAAAATATCCTGTCAAAACTCGCTTAAATCTTAGAGGTACTTTAATTGTTGCCCGCGATATTGCCCATGCACGTATTAAAAAGATGCTGGATGAAGGCAAACCTATGCCTGAATATTTTAAGAACCACCCTGTTTATTATGCTGGTCCGGCCAAGACCCCTGCCGGAATGCCTTCGGGAAGTTTTGGTCCGACAACTGCCGGAAGGATGGATCCGTATGTGGATCTCTTCCAGAGCCTTGGAGGTTCATTGATTATGGTTGCAAAAGGTAACCGCAACAGACAGGTGATTGAAGCCTGTAAAAAGTACGGCGGATTTTATCTGGGATCAATCGGCGGTCCGGCTGCAATACTCGCTGCAGAAAACATAAAATCAGTTGAGATGGTCGATTTTGAGGAACTGGGCATGGAAGCGATCAGAAAGATAAAGGTGGAGAACATGCCTGCCTTTATCATCACTGACGACAAGGGGAATGACTTCTTTGATGAGTACAACTCCAAATAAGGGTATTACTTCACCACCTCGATCTCAAATATCTCATGCCTGTCAAGCCCCAGCCAGTACTTTATCGAATTTTTTCTAACCAGCTCCCAGTATGTATTGCTGTCGAGGCCATAGACGAAATTGATCTCCTTAAGCTCCGAGGTTATCTTTTCGGTTATCTCAGGTTTGAGGGTAAGCCTGATTTTTCTGTTCATATAGGTGAATACTGCCGACGGCGAGGCGGGTGAATCGTTTATTACGGTCAGCAATCCGTGTCCGGGTGTTGATCCGGTACTTACCTGCAGTCCGTCATTGAAACAGCTCAAAGGCGGAACTGAACCTGCAAAGGATGTAGTACTGAATTCATCAACACCAGTATCAAAATATTCCCTTGCCCTGATACCCATCTTAACTCCTATGATGGCGAAAACCCCAAGATGCCTGTGAAGCTCATTTGCCAGCACACCTGAACTCCATTCATCCATTCCGTATTTCTCAATGATCACAGAAACTGAACCGCTCAGATCATCAAAATAAAATGACGGATCGTTGGGAAATTCTTTGATGACCTGGTTTTTTGGTGCTGTCTCACCTTTCAATATCCTGATCATGCTTTCCCTTAAACCAGCCAGATCAGTAGGTATGCAGTCTGAAACATTACCCAGGGTTTTATTTATGAAGAGCTCCGGATAATGAAGGAATACAGCAGTCATCTCATCAGTTGCCTCATAGGAGAATTTGTGATTTTTTGTTGCTTCGGAACTGAAAAATGAAATAAGTTTCTTTGCATAAACGTTTTTTACCGAAGCCATGGAGTTAAGCAATTCTTCATTATAAAATTCATTATCGCTTAAAGTATAATTTCTGATAATCTTAACTGGTATTTCCTGTTTCAGCATCGAAACAGAGGAGTGTTTATCAATGTTGTAATTGAATCCGGCTTTATCGTCAGGGCCGTCCACACTCCAGATAAAATCTTTGACCTGTTTCCCGAATTCAGGGATGCTTCTTAATGCCTGAAGTGCTGTAGACATGCTTCCCAGACAAATAAAACTGATTTTGGTTTTCTCAGCAGATAGTATCTCATTTATAACAGGGATGAAATCAGGCGCCTCTTTTACATCAATGGCACCTTCATCTCCCCATCTGGTTTCAAGTGCAACCGGGAAGTCAGAAGATTTGGTAGTGCTTATCCGGTTAATGCAGACAGGAATGCCTTCGTGGAAATATGAGTTTAACAGGCTTCTGACTTTAATATATGCGTTTTCTGCAGAAAGCACTCCCGGGGATGTTGTTATTGCCAGCACCCTCACATCGGGTGAAGCCAGAAGCATTGTGATCGCCTTTATGTCATCTATTCCCCCATCGGTATCAATAATAACATAATGAGATGGTTTCCAGGGATGGGAATAGAGGTTGAGGCTTAGAAATAATACTGCAAATATGAAATAAAGTCGTTTCATTCGTTACGAAGTTTAAGTGCAAAAGTAGTATTTAAATATATACTGCCTGCTAAATGGGGTTGCTTCGTCGTCCCGAGTGCTCGTGACTCCTCGCAATGACCGTGCTTTCTAGTTATTTCAATCTACTGCCCTTTCTTACGTATACCGTCATAGCGAGGAGCGCAGCGACGAAGCAACCCCCTGAGAAAAACACTGATTCATAAAAATCATTAAACCCTGTTTTGGATATTGTATATTTTTTTATCTTAACGGCACATTTTTACGATATGAAGAAATTTCTGATATGGTTCACTCCCGGACTTTTTCTGGGCATACTTATAATACTTGGAGCCGGTAAAGCATTGAACAGGACATCGACAAATGATTATTGCATGTCGTGCCATATCCATCCGATGGCTGATATGGAATGGAAGAAATCTGTTCACTACGAAACTGAGTCGGGTTACCATGTGGCCTGCGTTGAATGCCATCTTCCACCGAAAGGGCATGGATACCTGTGGGCAAAAGGTACAACAGGACTGCGTGACCTTTGGAGTTACTGGACAAAAGATTCAGCCTCCTTCGAATGGGAAGAACGCGGCAGACTGGAATTGGCACGGGGATATGTCTTTAACAGCAGCTGTACAAAATGCCATGAGAATCTATTTCCTGCCAAGCTGACAAAAGAGGGTGAAGATGCACACCTTTATTATACCCAGCAGGAAAAAAATCCCGATTTGCACTGTATCAACTGCCATCTTAATGCCGGCCATTATATAGAAGGCTATACACATGGAAGCAATTCAACTTTCGGAAGTGTTTCATCAGCTCCTAAAGTGATATTCACCGAACCAACTCCTGTAACTGATTTTAAGAGTTTTACAGAAAAGATTCCAAAGTCTTCAATTGCTTTTAACATGGTGGCAATTCCCGGCGGAACATTCAAGATTGGTAGTCCGGCGGAAGAACCTTTCAGAAAAGAAGATGAAGGTCCTGCAAGGGATGTTGAGTTAAGTCCTTTCTTTATGGCAGAG
>JBGPAF010000244.1:0-3848 GCA_041480535.1 Bacteroidia bacterium | reverse complement strand
GTTCAGATGGATCACATGATGGTTAATGAGGGTTACCGTACATGGCATGGTGCTCCCTACCTGGATGATGCACTGCAGGCGCCAGTTAACCATGAGCATTTCGATGGATACAGAATGGGGCCTGTTACCGATACAAAATATAAACCGCTTGAACGTATTCCTGGATTGAATGTTGGTGGCTGGTTCGATGCCGGCGATTTCGATATTCAGACATTATCGCATGTAAATGTATTACTTAACCTGGTTGACACTTGGGAAAAATTCCGAATCACCCGCGACGAAACATACATCGATCAAGATACCAGGTTTGTCGATATTCACCGGCCGGATGGGAAACCTGATATTCTGCAGCAAATAGAACATGGTGCACTTAATGTTGTTGCCCAGGTCGAAAATATCGGTCATCCTGTCAGGGGAATTATTGTCCCTAATCTTCACCAGTATCATCATCTTGGTGATGCTGTTAATGAAACCGACAATCTTCCCTATAACCCCAGCCTGAAGCCATATGAATCAGATGGCAAGTCCAGTGGTACTATGGACGACAGGTGGGCTTTCACCAACAGGATGCCCTTCCTCGATTATTCAACTGCAGCTGCACTGGCCGCCTCAGGAAGAGCCCTTCAAAGTTATAATAAACCTCTGGCTGACCGATGCCTGGCTGCTTCAAAAAAAATGTGGGATGATAACAGCAATCGCCCTGCAACATCAAATCAGACAGGGACGCAGATGTTTTCCGCCACCAGCGAAATGAGCGCTGCACTTCAGCTTTTCATTACTACCAAAGAAGAAAAATATTCTAAGCGATTCCAGGAATTACTATGGCCATCCCTTGAAAGAGCCTCAGCAAACGGCAGAGGCGGAATTATAACAGCCCTTCAGGCAATTCCATATTTCGATAACGATTTTAAGTTAAAGCTCCGACCCTCTGTTGTAAAATACAAGGATCTGGCAGACAGTTACTTAAAAGAAAATCCATATGGAGTTCCTATCACATCGAGAGGCTGGGGTGGCAATGGAGGTGTTGTAAATTTTGCTATCACCAATTACTATGCTAACAAATACTTCCCCGAAGTAATTGGACAGGAATACGTGTTAAGAGGACTTGATTACCTCTTCGGATGTCATCCATATTCAAACATTTCCTTTGTTTCGGCAGTGGGAACCCGCTCAAAAGAGATTGCATATGGCAACAACAGGGCAGACTTCACCTTTATTGCAGGAGGGATTGTTCCGGGATTACTTCTTTTTCAGCCTGACTTCCTGGAGAACAAGGAAGACTGGCCTTTCTTCTGGGGGGAAAATGAGTATGTTATTGATATCGGTGCCGCTTATGTATTTCTTTCCAACGCAGTAAATGATATGTTAAAGGACAATAAATAACTGATTAAATGATTAACATCAAACAGCTTATATTGATCATTGCATCATTTGGATTTCTAATAACTGATGCTACTGGGCAAAATCCCTTTATACAGGACCAGTTTACAGCCGATCCCACCGCTAGGGTCTTCAATGGCAGGGTTTATGTTTATCCTTCTCACGATATACCTGCCCAGCCGGGTCGCGGACGTGCTGGCTGGTTCGTAATGGAAGACTATCATGTTTTCTCATCCGCAAACCTTGCCGACTGGACCGACCACGGGGTTATACTAAGCCAGAATAAGGTAAACTGGGTGGACTCAACCAGCTTCAGTATGTGGGCTCCTGACTGTATTGAAAGGAACGGGAAATATTATTTCTATTTTCCTTCAAATCAAAAACCGGTATATGGCAAAGGTTTTACAGTCGGAGTTGCGATCTCTGATAATCCATACGGGCCATTTATACCACAGCTTGAACCAATTAAGAATGTTAGTGGAATTGATCCGAATGTACTGATCGATAAAGATGGGCAGGCTTATCTGTACTGGTCCCAGGGAAATATTTTTATGGTAAAGCTGAAAGAAAACATGCTGGAGCTTGCTTCTGAACCACAGGTTATTGGTAATCTCCCACAGAAAGGCCTGAAGGAGGGCCCATTTGTTTTTGAACGGAATGGGAAATATTATTTGACATTCCCGCATGTTGAGAATAAAATTGAAAGACTGGAATACGCAACAGGGGATAATCCCATGGGCCCTTTTAAGGTAACTGGAGTGATAATGGATGAATCCCCCACAGGCTGTTGGACAAACCATCAATCAATTGTCAGATTTAATAATCAATGGTACCTTTTCTACCATCATAATGACTTGTCGCCTAAATTTGACAAGAACAGATCTATAAGGGTTGACAGCCTCTTTTTCAATGAAGACGGAACGATCAGAAAGGTAATTCCGACTCTGCGTGGTGTCGGACTTACTGAAGCCACAAAGGAAATACAGATCGACAGGTACAGCAGCGTCAGCGACAATGGCGCTTCTATAGCATTTCTTGATTCACTTAACACGTTTAAAGGCTGGAAGACAATCCTTGGCACAAAGGATGCCTGGGTTCAGTACAATACTGTTAACTTCGGAGACAGGAAACTTAAATCTGTCCAGATCAGAGCCTCGTCACAAAACGGTGGCATACTGCAAATTTTTCTGGATAAATCAGACGGACCTTTCCTTGCTGAAATTAAAATACCAAAGAGTACAGATTGGAACACAGTTATTACAAGGAAGTTAAAATTTCAGAATGGAATTCATAACCTGGTAGTATTGCTGAAGGATAATAATCCTGTTCAGATTGACTGGGTAAAGTTTAAAAATTAGTTAATGATATAATGAATAATATATTATTGTCAGCTTATTATAATTCAAACCGGGAAGTAATTAAGTTTAAGTCATGGCTTTTGTCTTTAAAAAGGTCATATCTGGTTTTAATTTTGAGCCGTTGGGGTACCAAAAAAAGAGAGAACATGTTCGCTCTTTTTTTGTCTTACGGCCATGAGGTCTTGTATTCTTAATTACTTTGATCTTAGGTCTTCAGGCTTTCAATCAGCAACTTTTCTTTTATCCTCCGAAGCATTAGCGAAGGAGGTCCTTTCTCCAAAACTAGTTTTTCGGCAAAGATGGTATTAAGTATTTTCTTCTTTGTAACGCCGTCTGACTTCCTGTAATATTCCAGGAGGTTCTCCAGCAAGGGTACCTCCTGCTCAAATTATATTTTAAAAAATAAACTTCTACATTCAACTTAAGACTTACTTATATCATCATTCATGCCTCAGCGAATCAACCGGATTAGCCATCGCTGCCTTCAATGACTGATAACCTACAGCAATCAGTGCAATTATCAGTGTCACCAAGACGGTCACCAAAAGTATCCCAATACCCGGATTGAAATGGTAAGCGAAGCTGCTCAGCCAGTCTTTGGCGGCCCAGTAAGCAAGTGGACCGGCTATAACTCCTGACAGAAGGATCCATTTTGAGAAATCCCAGGTCTGCAGCCATACCATCTCTGATACGGGAGCTCCGAATATTTTACGGAGACCTATCTCCCTGGTCCGTTTTTCAGCCATGAATGATGCCAGCCCAATCAGTCCAAGACAGGCAGTGAAAAGTGCAATAACAGTAAATACAGAAAGAATGGACTCCATTTTCTTTTCGGAGATATAGAATTTATTTATCCTCTCATCCAGTATTTCATACCTGACAGGCTTATCAGGATCAGGATTATATCCTTTTTTCGTTTTTTCAATGAACGAGAGAGTCTCTTGTGTTCGTGCCGGATTGATACGCAGGCATAATGACGTGGAATAGGTGAATCTGAGGATCATTGGTTCAACTGCCTTATGGAGAGTGGTTTGATGAAAATTCTTAATTATTCCTATTACATTATAGGTTTGTCTTCCAATAGTTACCTTCTTTCCGAGCGGTGCGGAT
>JBGPAF010000243.1:0-3862 GCA_041480535.1 Bacteroidia bacterium | reverse complement strand
TTGTATCATAGCCTTGCGAATGATATTCGATCTGAGTTCTAAGACTCCATTGATTATTAAACATCGATGAAAACGAGATTTCGCCAGATGAACCCAGATAGGTTCCATTAAAATTCCAATTGTTAGATTGCTCAAAACCGACATCTAAGGTCTTAAATACTGAAACGGGTTTTGTTATCATGTATGATACTTGGTTGGATTGTTGTATCTCATCAGAACTTCTCATATAACCAAGATCATTCAGTTCGAGACCCGGCGAAAGCATCGAAAGGGCTGTGGAATATTTCCAGAATCCTTTTGAACCTTTTCCGATCTCGATCTTGCCTCCTAAACCGCTGAGGCTTGTCCTGGTAATATCATAATTCAGATAGTCTGCTCCCGGCCGCTGAAAATAGCGGGCTGAGGATTCCTGCAGGGCCGTAATCGCCTGCTGGCTTCCTTTTATATAACTCCCAACCATTTTTGCATTGACAAAAAACTCCTTGTCCTTCCAGTGATGCAAAAGATCGAGCCCTCCGGTCAGAGCATCGCTGCTGAGAAACTCCAGAGCGTCATCTTTAAGAACACGGTTGGTGGAAGTTATCATCCCGCCTATTACAGTGTTACCCGCATTATATCCTTTCTGAATACGTGCCACAGTGTAATTTGTAAGAGGTTCTACCTTTTGTTTTGTTTCGTTTCCCTCCAGGTCGGTGATCCTGGCAAACTCATTTGAAGTAACACTCTGGATCAGTCCTACTGACATACCTTTCGATGTTGTTCCACTGAACTTCGCTGCACCCAGAATTGAGGTCATATCAGGTGATTTCACAAAATGTTCGTCATCAGAGCCCACAGTCATTGATGGAGCATGGCCGATACGTCTTGAATAGAAAAGGTTCTGATCGTCAAATTTATAGTCGAATATTGTCAGTCCCTCAAGAAAGAAAGGCCTTTTCTCCTCATAAAATGTTTCAAATGCAGTTAAATTCATAACAGACGGGTCGGATTCCACCTGGCCGAAATCAGGATTGACAGTCAGGTCAATGGTGAAGTTGCTCGACGCACCTATCTTTGCATCGAGCCCGACATTGCCACCCCAGATCCTGCCATTATTAGAATAGGGACTGCCAGGGTCTTTTTCCTGCGTTTTCAGATCACCAAGGACAAAAGGCTGAAGCTCAAGCCTTCTGGATTTCTTCAATCCCTTCAGCCCAATAAAATCTCCATAGTTATAGAGCATTCCCGGACCTGTTTTAGTTTGTCTTTCCCAGTTGCTTTCCTCCTGAAACCTGTCGATCCACCTCCAGGTATGCATCCCCCAAACCTGCTCATCCTTATTGCTGTAACGCAGCTGACTCAGAGGCACTTCAATTTCTGTCACCCAGGCTGAGTCCTCCATCCCTACCTTGCATTTCCATACTGCATTCCAGTTGAAATCCCAGGCAATTGGATTGAATAACACCAGATCGATTTTTTGTCCCCATGCAGTTACCGTAAATTCAAAACCTGTCCGGTAATCGCGGTAACTGTCGAAATTAACACCAACCATATCACCTGCTTGAATATCTCTGACATCGGCATATCTGTGGATCTTATCAGGCTCATTATCATAGGCACGGAAAGCAATATAAAGGTTCTTGTCATCATATTGTATGTTATGCTCCGTGGGGTAGGTAGGTTTTGCACCTTCATGCGGAATCCACTGGTGATAATCTCCTGCCCATGTACCCTTTTTCCAGCATTCATCATCAAGTTTTCCGTCAATTACGGGTTTTGGTGTAACAAGTCGTGTCGTTACATAAACCGGCTGTTTTAAGGTTGTCTGCTGCCCCGGAATTGTATCCTGTTGAGGCGGGCTGACTGCAAATGAAGCCGATGAGAAACCTGCTGAAAAAGCAAAAAACAGAGTAGTAAAGACCGCCAGGTCTTTTCGGTTAGGGTAATTAAGAATCATTTTAGAAAAAGTTATAAATTAACGTTTCAAAAATAGAAGAATAACTGATTAATTAAAATGCCTGATATTCTTGTGTCAGTTAAAAATCTTTAATTGTCTCCTGTCAAAGTTTCAATTTATCACAAAGATGAAAATAATTGGCTATTTTCGATTGTCTTAAATCAGTAGATTCTTGTTCCGGTAACCATAACTTAAACATAACCGCTATGAAGAAATTATTCTCCCTTTTGATTTTTTGCACTATCGGATTATCACTGGCTGCACAGGATCCGTCAACTGGCGGACTTCCTTCGTCATCTGGCGGACAGCAGATGAAGCAAACCCCTGATCTTTTGATTCCCCTTGACACCAAAAATACAAGTCTTGTTTTCAGAGTCAATGGCAGGGACGGCAGATTATACCAATCCTATTTTGGCATAAAACTGAAAAATACGGACAATCTTCAGCAGACCAGGGATTCAGGTCACCCCGCTTATGCAACATTCGGCACCGACAATCTTTTTGAACCGGCCATCCGTGCAACGCATAACGATGGGAATCCCTCCATTGAACTTAAATATGTTAATCTTGAAGTCGAAAATATCAGACCTGATGTCACCCTGAACAGAATTTTTCTCAAAGATCCCCAGTATCCTTTTGTAGTAACTCTTTTTATCAGAGTATTTGCTAATGAAGATGTTATTGAACAGTGGGCCGAAATAAAGCATGATGAGAAAAAGCCTGTTACAATTTTTAACTATGCTTCCTCAATGCTCCATTTCGATGCAGAAAAGTACTGGCTCACCCAGTTTCATGGTGACTGGGCCGAAGAGATGAAAATGCAGGAAAGCGAGCTTACAGCCGGGATAAAGATCCTTGATACAAAACTCGGAACACGTGCCCATATGTACCAGACACCGGTATTCATGCTGTCACTTAATGAAAAGTCGGATGAGAATAACGGTCAGGTAGTTGCAGGAACCCTGGGATGGTCAGGCAATTTCAGGTTTCTTTTTGAAGTGGATGAGAAAGGTTCTTTAAGGGTAATTTCCGGCATAAATCCATTCGCTTCCGAATATTCACTTGAACCCGGAAAGGTATTCAGGACACCCTCAATGATCTTTACCTACTCGGATAAAGGCAAAGGCCAGGCAAGCCGCAACCTCCATCGCTGGGCAACAAAATACGGAGTGCTCGACGGCACCGGTTCACGTATGACATTGCTGAACAACTGGGAAGCCACAGGTTTCAATTTTGATGAAAAGAAACTTACCGGCATTCTCGATGACACAAAAAAAATGGGGCTTGATCTTTTCCTGCTCGACGATGGCTGGTTCGCCAATAAATATCCAAGGAATAATGACCGCACCGGATTAGGTGACTGGCAGGAAAACAAGGCAAAACTTCCGGATGGTTTAGGTTACCTGGTAAAGGAAGCCGACACCAGGGGAGTTAAATTCGGAATCTGGATCGAACCCGAAATGGTCAATCCGAAAAGTGAACTTTATGAGACCCATCCCGACTGGATACTTAAGCTTCCAAACCGTCCGGAAAACTATTTCAGGAATCAGCTTGTTCTCGACCTGACAAATCCTAAAGTGCAGGAGTTTGTTTATAATGTTGTTGACGGGATGCTCACAGTAAATCCTGGGATTGCTTTTATTAAATGGGATTGCAACAGGATGATGACCAATGCGTATTCGGTCTATTTAAAAGACAAGCAATCGCATTTGTATATTGATTATGTGAACAGTCTGTATGGTGTCCTTGACCGTCTGCGCCAGAAATATCCGCATTTACCAATAATGCTATGCTCAGGAGGAGGTGGAAGGGTTGATTATGGCGCTCTGAAATATTTCACAGAGTTCTGGGCAAGCGATAACACTGACGCTCTCGAAAGGGTCTATATCCAGTGGGGCTACTCCTTCTTTTTCCCGGCCATTTCAG